>NZ_SOHC01000081.1:0-12056 GCF_004403955.1 Cryobacterium sp. TMT1-2-1 | reverse complement strand
GAGACGCCGCGCGAGCTGGCCGGCCGCCTCGCGCTGCGTCCCGGCCTCTCCGGGGCGGGCCCCTCGGGGAGCGGCTCGCCCGGGGCCGGTTCGGACGCTGCCGGTTCGGATGCTGCCGCGGCGCTCGAGCGACTCCTGGTCGCGGCCGAGCGGCAGCGCTTCGCGCGCCCCGGGTCCGAGGAACAGGGCACCGGGCCGGCGGTCTGCCACGACCTCGACCTCGTCATCGGCGCCATCCGGACCGGCGCCGATACCGGCACGCGAATCCGTGCCGCCGCGCTCCCCGCCTCTCTCTGGCCGGCTGTCCTCGCCCGGAGGGACGGCGCTGCCTCGCAGGGCGCGTAGAATTTCCCCTCGTGACCAAGTTCAAAAAGACACCGTACAAAGTCGATGTCCGCGACCTCATCAACCGCCCCGGCATCCAGCATGAGCGCCAGCTCGACATCCTGGTGCCCGAAGACCTCGGGGAAGGCCTGGTGGCCGTGAAAGCGGGGTCCACCCTCGAGGCAGACCTGCGGCTGGAGGCGATCCACGAGGGCATCCTGGTGACCGCGGACGTGTCCGGAACCGCCAGCGGAATGTGCGGTCGGTGCCTGATTGACATCGACTTGCCTGTCCAAGTCGAGTTTACGGAGCTTTTCGCGTATTCTTCAGAGGAAGCTTTTGAATTTGAGGTTCAAGACGACCACGTGGATCTTGAACCTCTGATCAGGGATGCAGTGGTTTTGTCACTGCCGTTCCAGCCGGTATGCCGGCCGGATTGTCCAGGTCTCGACCCCGAGACCGGGCTACGGTTGGCCGAAATCCCTGATCAGGAACCGCAAGAGACGCCTGACCCCAGGTGGTCGGCGCTCCTGAAGTTCCAGGCTTCCACAGACATCAGCACGGGTGAAGACACTCATGCTGAAACGGATAGAGAAGAGAAGTAGTCATGGCAGTTCCGAAGCGCAAGCAGTCACGCTCCAACACCCGCTCACGTCGTTCCTGCTGGAAGGCCGAAGCCCCCACCCTGGTGAAGACCATGGAAAACGGCAAGGTCGTTTACAGCCTCCCGCACCGTGCGAAGGTCGTCACCGACTCCGCCGGCACGGCACTGTTCATGGAATACAAGGGCCGCAAGGTCGCCGACGTCTAATTCGATGACCGGGGAACCGATGACCGGTGGTTCGGTCGATCTTTCCGCGTTGCAGGAGACCCTGGGCGTGCAGATCGACCAGGGTTTGCTTGAGCTCGCCCTGACCCACCGGTCATTTGCGTACGAAAACGGCGGAATCCCGACGAACGAGCGACTGGAGTTCCTGGGCGACTCGATCCTCGGACAGTCGGTGACGGTCATGCTGTACCGGGAGTACCCGCTGCTGAGCGAGGGCGAACTCGCCAAGCGGCGGGCCCGCCTGGTCTCCAGTGCTGCCCTCGCGGAGGTCGCACGCGGCATCTCACTCGGCGAGTACATCCGGCTGGGCCGCGGTGAAGTCCTCACCGGTGGCCGCGAGAAGGCGTCCATCCTGGCCGACACGGTCGAGGCGCTCATCGGCGCCGCCTATCTGGACACCGGCACGGATGCGGCGACCGCCCTCGTGATGCGGCTGATCGAGCCGCTCCTGTCCGATCCCGACCGCTTCGGCGGCTCGATGGACCCCAAAACGAGCCTGCAGGAGGTCGCGGCGCGCCGCGGAACCGGCGTGCCCGTGTACACCGTCACCGAAAGCGGACCGGATCACTCGAAGGTGTTCGTCGCCACGGTCGTCATCGGCACCGTCGTCTCGGCGCGGGGCGAAGGCACGAGCAAGAAGCACGCCGAAATGGCTGCCGCGCTCGAGGCCTGGATCGTGCTCTCCGCCGGCTGACCCCGGCCGAGTGAGGCCGACGTGCCGGAGCTGCCCGAGGTTGAAGTCGTTCGCGCCGGCATTGAGCCGGCCGTCACCGGCGCGGTCATTTCCGCCGTGGAGGTCTTCGAGCAACGATCGCTCAGGCGCCACGACCTGTCCGCCGGCCCGTTCACCGACCTCCTCGAGGGTCGGCGCGTGCTGGCCGCCGTGCGCCGCGGCAAGTTCCTCTGGCTGCCGCTGGATTCCGGCCGGGCCCTGGTCATCCACCTCGGCATGAGCGGGCAGGTCTTGCTGCGCGCGCCCGGCAGCGCAGCCCGGATCTCGACGGGCTCGATCGCCACGGGCTCGATCACCACAGGTTCGATCACCGGAGGCCGCCCGGCGGAGGATCGGCTGTTGCGGATCCGGCTGCACCTCGAGCATCCGGTGCACGGTGAGTTGTGGCTCAACTTCGTCGACCAGCGCATCTTCGGCAGCATGGCCGTCGACCGGATGCAGCCGACGAGCGACGGGCTGCCCGCCGGCTTCCCTGGTGCTGCTGCGGCGGGGGAGTGGGAGACGCTCATCCCCTCGCAGGTGGCGCACATAGCCCGTGACCCGATCGACCCTGCCTTCCCGGCGGATGCCTTCTTCCGCGCCCTGGCTCGCAAGAAGACGGGCATCAAGCGGGCCCTCCTCGACCAGACGCTGATCAGCGGAATCGGCAACATCTACGCCGACGAGGCCCTGTTCGACGCCCGCATCCACTTCGACCAGCCGGCCGCGTCGCTCACCGCGGCAAAGGCGCGCACCCTGCTGGCCTCTGTCCGCGGCATCCTGCACCGGGCCCTGGCCGAGGGCGGAACGAGCTTCGACGCTCAGTATGTGAACGTCAACGGCGAGTCGGGGTACTTCTCGCACAGCCTCACCGCCTACGGGCAGCACGGCAAGCCGTGCCTCCGCTGCGGCACCACCATGGTGCGCGCCCAGTTCATGAACCGGTCGTCGCACTTCTGCCCGCGCTGCCAGCGCCTGCGCTGAGCGCGCCCTCGGGTCTCGGCTCTCGGGTCTCGGTCGCGGTCTCGGTCTCGGACCTCGTTTTCCTTCGGCGGGATGGGCGGCGGCGGGTTTAGCGCCTCCAGGCGCCTTCGTAGCCGATCGGGACGAAGCCGACGGCCTCGTTCACCGAGAGCATGTGCCGGTTCTCCTCGGCGTTGAACGTGATCACCGACGGATGCCCCGGCCGCTCCGCCGCGAGACCCTGCAGGTTCGCGATCTTCAGCAGCATCCCGAGCCGGTGGCCGCGGTGTTCCTTCAGCACCAGGGTGTCCTCCTGGTGCACGGCGCGGGACGTCTCGGCCGGCACGGACAGCTCGGTGAACCCGGCCAGGCGCCCGGTCGGCCGGTGCTCCACCACGGCGGTCAGGGTCGTCCGCGGGCCTGCCGCGAACGCCTCATCCTCCTCGAGGACGCGCTGCACCGTCCAGACATCTTCGGGCTCCTCGAGCCCGGCGCTCGGGGCATCCGTGGTCATCCGGGTGCGGAGGAGCGCCATGTCCGCCAGCCAGCGTTCGGGCGTGCGGTCGGCCCAGCGGTGCACGGCGTAATCGGGGCCGGACGTCGTCGCCGCGCCGTCGAAGTGCCGGGCCAGCGCGCCCTCGTCGACGGGCAGGGGCAGGCGGCTGCCGCGCTCCATCTGCTCGAGCGTGTACCCGCGGGCCAGCAGGAACCGCACCTCCGGGTTGGCCAGGGGCACGGAGCCGAAACCCGTCGGCGACGGCAGCCTCTCGCCCGGCGCCTCCCGCGACGCCGCATAGACGAGTGCCCGCACGCGCCCCTCCTCCGCAGCGATCGACTCCAGGCGGTCGGCCAGCGCGGTCCCGATGCCTCGCCGCCGGAAAGCGGGGAGAACCTCGAGGGCCAGCCACGCGACATCCGCGGATGCCTCAGGCCGCGTCTCGTAGACGCCCCGCGCCACGATTTCCCCGCCGACGCGGGCCACGAGCATCCGCGCCGGGGCGTACTCCTGGTTCAGCCAGTAGGGGAGCAGTTCCTCGGCCGACAGGGCGAGCTCGTCGGTGCCGTAGGCGGCCGCTTCGACCGCGTTCCGCACCGTGGTCGCGGCCCGGAAATCGCCCCAGCCCTCCGCCCCGGGTGCGGCCGGGACGGCGAGTTCGCCGACGGTGAAGTGTTCGATCGTCATGACGGCCGGCTTCCGGTGCGAAGGCCGCACGATCTGCGCAGCCGACCAGCCTGGCGCCTGCCGGGTTCTCCGCACAGAGTCCGGTACCGTAGTCCCAGCATGACCGGGCCGTGACGGCCACGGCACGTCGACATCGACACTTCGGAGAGGGCACCCGTTGTACCTGAAGAGCCTCACCCTCAAGGGGTTCAAGTCGTTCGCCCAGCCCACCACCTTCGCCTTCGAGCCGGGCGTCACGTGCGTGGTCGGCCCGAACGGCTCCGGCAAGTCCAACGTCGTCGACGCGCTCGCCTGGGTGATGGGCGAGCAGGGGGCCAAGACCCTCCGCGGCGGAAAGATGGAGGACGTCATCTTCGCCGGCACGTCGACTAAGGGGCCGCTCGGCCGGGCCGAAGTGACGTTGACGATCGACAATGCCGACGGCGCGCTGCCGATCGAGTACTCCGAGGTCACCATCTCGCGCACCCTGTTCCGCAACGGCGGCAGCGACTACGCCATCAACGGGCAGGCCTGCCGGCTCCTCGACGTTCAGGAGCTGCTCAGCGACTCCGGCCTCGGCCGCGAAATGCACGTGATCGTCGGCCAGGGCCAGCTCGACGCGGTGCTGCGCGCCAGCCCGGAGGAGCGCCGCGGCTTCATCGAGGAGGCAGCGGGCATCCTCAAGCACCGGCGGCGCAAAGAGAAGACCCTGCGCAAACTCGAGGCCATGCAGAACAACCTGACCCGGCTGAGCGACCTTGCCGGGGAGATCCGGCGCCAGCTGAAGCCCCTCGGCCACCAGGCCGAGATCGCCCGCGAGGCGCAGACCATCGCAGCCGTTGTGCGCGACGCCAGGGCCAGGCTCCTCGCGGACGACGTTGTCACGCTGCGCACGGCGCTCGACTCGCACGGGCGCACCGAGAGCGAACGCCACTCCGAGCGGATCGTGCTGCAGGAGCAGCTCGGCCAGAAGGAACTGCGCCTCCAGCGCCTCGAGCAGGCGCAGGTCGGGGATGCCGTCGACCTGGCCAGGCGCACCAGCTTCGGCCTCGAATCCGTGCAGGAGCGGCTTCGCGGCCTCTACACGCTCGCCAACCAGCGGCTGGCGCTGCTCGGTTCGCAGGCCGAGCCCGCCGCGGGAGGCCCCAGCGTGACTCCGGCAATGCTGACGGATGCCCAGGCGGAGGTCGACCGGCTCCGGGAGGCCATCACGGCCGCGCAGGAACGCTGGGCTGCCGCGCAGGCCGGGGCGGCGGCAGCACGCGGGCAGCTCGATTCGGTTGACGAGGAAATCGCCGCGCAGGCGGTGCTCGTCTCCAGGCACGACCTCGAGGTCTCCAGGCTCAAGGGCCAGTCCGAGACCGCGTCATCCCGTCTGGCCGCCGTTCGCGGTGAGGTGCTCCGCCAGCAGAACGCCGTCGACGCGGCAGAGTCACGTCGGGCCGCCGCGCAGGCGCAGTTCGACGCGCTCGAGGCGGAGGCCGCGGAGGGTGACGTCGACACGAACCTCGACGAGGCGTACGAGGCAGCCCAGGCATCCGTGCGGGAGGTCGAAGCCGAGATCGAGAGCCTGCGCGAGACGCTGCACGGCCAGGAACGCGAGCGGGATGCGCTCGCAGCGCGAACCGGCGCCCTCTCGCTTGCCCTGGACCAGAAGGACGGATCATCCGCCCTCGTCGGTGCCGGACTCCCGGGAATCCGCGGGCTGCTCGCCGAGCACGTGCGCGTGCACCCCGGCTACGAACCCGCGATCGCCGCCGCGCTCGGCTCGCTCGCCGACGCGGTCCTGGCCGAAACCCAGGGCGACGCCTTCGCGGCCCTGGACACCGCCCTGGGCGACGACCTCGGCCGGGTCGAACTGGTCGTCGCCGACGCGGATGCCGCTGCCTCGCCCGACCTGGACGGCCTCCCCGGCCTGGCCTGGGCGCGGTCCGTGGTCGAGGCGCCGAGCGGCGTGCTCGGGATCCTCGCCCACACGGTCATCGCCGACGACCTCGAGGCGGCGCGGTCCGCGTTCGGGGCGCTGGCCGGGCGCGGCCTTGGCTCCCTCACGATCATCACCAGGGCGGGCGAGGTGCTCACCGCTTACGTGCTCCGCGGCGGCTCCGGGGCCAGGCAAAGCAAGCTCGAACTCGTCGCCGAACGCGACACGGCCGCCGACAAGCTCGCCCTGGTCACGTCGTCCATTGAGCGGGTTCGGTTCGACCTGGGCGAAGCGCGCACGCTCCTGCAGGCGCTGAAGCAGCAGGCCGCGGGCGCCCTCACCGCCCTGCGCGCGTTCGATTCCCGGCTCGCGGCCAGGGCCGAGAAGACCAACCGGGCGACCGTGCAGCTCGAGGCATCCGGGGCCGAACTCGACCGGGTGTCCGCCGGCCTGAAGCTGGCCGCAGCTGCCGTCGCCGACGCCGAGGGCGCCGTCGCAGGGGCCAGGGCCGAGCTCGAAACGGTGCAGTCCCGGCCGCGGCCGATCCTCGACGTCAGCTCGAGGGACGCGCTCTACGCCCTGCTCGAGCAGGCCAGGGACGGCGAAGTCGAGGCGAGGCTCCAGGTGGAGACGGCCCGCGAACGCGTGCGGACGGAGGAGGCGCGCACGGCCCTGCTGGGCAAACAGCTCGAGGCCGATCGGGCCGCGGCGGAAGAGGCGGCGCGGCGCGCGGTCATCCGTCGCCGGCAGGTGGATGCGGCGTCGAATGTCGCCGAGGCGCTGCCGGCCGTGCTGGCCTCCGTCGAGGCCTCCGTCGGTGAGGCGCGCGCCCGGCTGGCCGCCGCCGAAGCCGAACGGGCCAGCCAGAACGAGGAGCTGTTGCTGCTGCGCCGCGAGGAGAACGCGCTGCGCACCCGCCTGCAGGCCGTCACCGAGAACGTGCACGGGCTCGAACTGCAGATCTACGAGAAGAAGCTGCACCTCTCCGCCCTGATCGAACGGGCCGGCAGCGAACTCGGACTGACCCCGGACGTGCTCGTCGCTGAGTACGGCCCGGACCAGTTGATTCCGGCGGACGGCGTCGCTGCCGAGGTCGCAGACGGGGCCGCGGCATCCGTTGCCTCCGTCGATCCGGGCGCGGAGGGCACCCCGTTCGACCGCGAGCAGCAGAAGCGGCGCCTGGCCACGGCCGAACGCAAGTTCGGCCAGCTCGGTCGGGTGAACCCGCTCGCGCTCGAGGAGTTCGCGGCGCTGGAGCAGCGGCACAAATTCCTCACCGAGCAGTTGACCGACCTGACCAACACGCGCACGGACCTGCTCACGATCATCGGGGACATCGACGAGAAGATGGGCGCGATCTTCGCGGCCGCGTTCGAGGACACCCGGGCGGCCTTCGCCGACGTGTTCCCGGTGCTTTTCCCCGGCGGCAGCGGCAGCATCTGGCTGACGAACCCGGACGACATGCTCACGACCGGCATCGAGGTGTCGGTCAAGCCGGCCGGCAAGAAGATCGAACGCCTCTCGCTGCTCTCGGGCGGCGAACGGTCGCTGGCCGCCGTCGCCCTGCTGATCGCCATCTTCAAGGCCCGGCCCAGCCCGTTCTACATCATGGACGAGGTCGAGGCGGCCCTTGACGACGCCAACCTCGGCCGGCTGCTCACGATCTTCGAGGACCTGCGCGAGACCAGCCAGCTCATCGTGATCACGCACCAGAAACGCACGATGGAGATCGCGGACGCCCTCTACGGCGTCTCGATGCGGCAGGACGGCGTGTCCGCGGTCGTCGGCCAGCGCGTCGCCAGGGAGACGGAACGGGAGACGGAGAAGGTCTCATGACCATGGACCGCATCGACCCGCAGCCCGCCGCCGACGAGCGGACCACCCTGAACGAGTTCCTCGACTTCCTGCGGGCGGCGCTGCTGGGTAAGACCGAGGGGCTGGATGCCGCCGGGCTGAACCGGCGGCTGCTTCCGTCGACGCTCACCCTGGGCGGGCTGCTCAAGCACCTCGCCCTGGTCGAGGACTACTGGATCCAGGAGAAGTTCCTCGGCCTGCCGGAGCTCGAGCCGTGGGCGAGTGCGCCGTGGGCCGAAGACCGGGACTGGGACTTCCACAGCGCCGCGGGAGACGATCCGGATGCCCTGCGTTCGCTGTACCAGTCGGCCTGCGAGCGCAGCCGCCACGCCCTGGCCGGCGCTGACCTCTCCGCGCTGTCCGTCGGCACCGACCGGGACGGCGCACACTGGAACCTGCGCTGGATCCTCACCCACCTGATCGAGGAGACCGCGCGGCACTGCGGCCACGCCGACCTGCTGCGGGAGGCCGTCGACGGGACCGTCGGGGAGTAGCACGCGAGTAGTGGGGGATAACTCCCAGCAGTGGCCGCTTGCGTTGCTCCGGGACGGATGCGTGCGGCCACAGCTAGAAGTCATCGCTCAGTGGGCGGTCGTCACCCCGAGCAGGTCGTGGGTGATGATCGCGGCGGCACGCGCGCCGGCCCCGGCGGCGACGATGAGCTGTTGCGGGCCGGGAGCGGCGACATCCCCGGCCGCATAGACACCGGCCAGGCTGGTGCGGCCGTCCCGGTCGGTGACCAGGTGGCCTGAGGCGTCGGTGTCCAGGTCCAGGTCGCCCAGGAACCCCACGATCGGATGCCAGAGCGGACGCACGAACCCGCCGGTGACCGGGATCCGTTCCCCATCGAAAAGGCGCACGGCGGCGATCGCTCCGCGCTCACCTTCGAGGTCGTCGATGACCCGGCGTTCGACCCTGATGCCCCGGTCGCCGAGTTCGCTCTCCTCGTGCGCGGTCAGCGACGCCACGCCGTTCGTGAACACGGTCACCGTGCTGCTCCACTGCCCGACCAGGAGCGCCCGGGCGAACAGGTCGTCGGTCTCGCCGATCAGGGCTACGGGGCCCTCGCCCTGCTCGTAGCCGTCGCAGGCCGCGCAGCTGAACAGGCTCATGCCGTAGTAGGCGCGGATGGACGGAAGCGCCGGAAGGGTCTCGCGGAGGCCCGTCGCCACCACAACCGTGCGGCTCCTCACCACGCGCGCGCCGGCCGCTGTGCGCCCGCTGATCCGCACGGTGAAGGGATGCGCCCCAGCGTGGGCACCGCCGGCCTCGTCACGATCATGGTTGCGCTCGACCCGGTCGACCGTGGATCGTCGCAGGATCTCGGCCTCGGGGTAGCGCTCGAGTTCCTCCCTGGCGATGCGGCGCAGCTCGTGCGGCGGCACGCCGTCCCGGGTGAGGAAACCGTGCGAGAGCATCGTGGCCGCGTGGCGCGGCCGGTCGCTGTCGACGACGAGCACCCGCTGGCGCGCGCGGGTCAGGTTGAGCGCGGCGGACAACCCGGCCGGGCCGGCCCCGATGACCACGCAGTCGTAGGCGTCGCTGTCGTAGGCTTCGTGAGCAGAGGAGCCCGCTTCGTCACTCATTCGCTGCCGCCCTGGGGCGGGAGCGCGGCGATGATCGGATGATCGAAGCCCAGCGTGCCCGTCTTCGCGGCTCCACCGGGGGAGCCGATCTCGGAGAAGAACTCGACGTTCGCGGTGTAGTACTCGGCCCATGCCTCGGGCAGGTCGTCCTCGTAGTAGATGGCCTCGACCGGGCAGACCGGTTCGCAGGCGGCGCAGTCCACGCACTCGTCCGGCTGGATGTAGAGCGACCGCTCGCCCTCGTAGATGCAGTCCACGGGGCATTCGTCGATGCAGGCGCGGTCCTTCACGTCGACGCAGGGCAGCGCGATGACGTAGGTCACGAGTCGACCAGGGCGCCGGCGCGGGCGATGTCGACCTGCTCGCCGCGGGCGACGACCTTGACCCGTTCGCGCGCGACCGGGGAGACGTCCGCGGCGCCGAGCCCGCGTTCGTGGGCGTCGAGGGCGAGCCAGCCGGGCCAGGTGGTGAACCGCACGCCGCGCTCCGCCAGCAGCGCGAGCACCGCGTCCGGGTCGGCGACCGACGGATCCGGCAGCAGCGCTGCGTCGTCGACGAGCCGGGTGATCGTCTCCAGGGCATCGCCCTTGGTATGGCCGATCAGGCCGACCGGTCCGCGCTTGATCCAGCCGGTGGCGTAGAGGCCCCGGATGGGCGCCCCGGCCGCGTCGAGCACACGCCCGCCGTCGTTCGGGATCACGCCGCGGGCCTCGTCGAACGGCACCTCGGGGAGGGCGCTGCCGCGGTAGCCGACCGCGCGGTAGACCGCCTGCAGCGGGTAGTCCCTGATCTCGCCGGTGCCGCGCACGCCGCTCGCCCCGCCGCCGGCAGCAACACCGGTCGCCTCGGTGCGTTCGAAGCGCATCCCCTCGACCCGGCCGTCGCCGTACACCAGGGCCGGGGAGTGGTGGAAGTGCAGGTGCAGGCGGCGCGAGGCGCCCGTGGGTTCCTTCGCCAGCCAGCCGGTGAGGGTGCGGGTCATGACCTTGACCTGGTTGTTGGCGCCTAAGAGCTGGCGGGCGAGCTCCGCGTCGTCGAAGTCCTCCGCGTAGACGATCACGTCGACGCCCGGCACATCGCCGAGCTCGCGCAGCTCGATCGGGGTGAACTTCACCTGCGCCGGCCCACGGCGGCCGAACACGTGCACATCGGTCACCGGCGAGCCGGCCAGCCCGTCGTATACCGTGGCGGGAATATCCGTCGGCAGCAGGTCGTCCGGGTGCTTGGCGAGCATGCGGGCGACGTCGAGGGCGACGTTGCCGTTGCCGATCACGGCGATGTCGGTCGCATCGAGCGGCCAGACGCGCGGGGCATCCGGGTGCCCGTCGAACCAGGAGACGAAGTCGGCCGCGCCGAACGAGCCGGGCAGACCGATGCCGGGGATGTCGAGGTCGGCGTCGCGGATCGCCCCGGTCGCGAAGATGACGGCGTGGTAGTGCGCCCGCAGCTCGTCCAGGCCCAGGTCGACGCCGTACGCGACGTTGCCGATGAAGCGGATGTTGCCGGTGTCGAGCATCTCGTGCAGGGAGTTCACGATGCCCTTGATGCGCGGGTGGTCGGGGGCGACGCCGTACCGGATCAGCCCGTACGGGGCCGGCAGGGAATCGAACAGGTCGATGCCCACCTCGGCGCCGGCGTCCCGCACTGCCTTACTCAGGATGTTGCCGGCGTAGATTCCGGCCGGCCCGGCGCCGATGATCGCGACGCGCAGGGGCTGGGCCGCGGGCCGGCTCTGTGCCGCTGGCAGGGGCTGGGGCGCGTCAGGCGCTGGAGGCGTCCGGGTCATGTGAGGGCCTTTCGGGGTACGGCATTTCGCGGCACGGGGGAGGCGAACTGGATGGTCGGGTCTGCGTACGGGCTGAGGGAGACGACGTCGCCGACGACGATGACGGCCGGCGAGCGCACGCCCCGGGCCCCCGCCTGCGCGGCAATCGTGTCGAGCGTGCCGATGGTGACGCGCTGGTTCAGGCCGTAGCCGTCCTCGATGATCGCGACGGGGCATCCGCCGCCGCGGGAGCCGGCGGCCAGGACCCCGGCCGAGCCGGCGAGGGCGCTCACGCCCATCAGGAGCACGACCGTGTGGTCGGCGCCGCCCGGCAGCCCGGCGATCTGCTCGTGGCCGGTGACGACGGTGAAGCCGCCCGCGACCCCGCGGTGGGTGACCGGGATGCCGGCGGCGGCCGGGACCGAAATGGCGCTGGTCACGCCGGGCACTATTTCGACCGGGACGCCGTGGCTGCGGCAGTACTCGGCCTCCTCGCCGCCGCGTCCGAGCACGAACGGGTCGCCGCCCTTGAGCCGCACGACCCGGGATCCGGCCAGGGCGTGCTCGACCAGGAGCGCGTTGATCTCGTCCTGCGGCACCGGGTGGTGGCCGGGGAGCTTGCCGACGTCGATGACGAGCACCTCGGCAGACAGCTCACCGAGGAGCGAGCGCGGCCCCAGTCGATCGGCGATGACGACGTCGGCCTCCGCGAGCAGGCGTCGCCCGCGCACGGTGATCAGGCCGGGATCGCCGGGCCCGCCGCCGACGAGGTGCACGGTGCCGGCTCCCTCCGCGCGGCGGTGGTGCCGCAGCGGCAGCGAGCCCGCGTCGAGGGCGGTGGCGATCGCATCCCGGAGTGCCATCGCGCGGCGCGGATCCCCGCCCGCCGACACGGCGACGGTGACCGCGTCCCGCCGGGCGACGGCCGGAACCCAGG
>NZ_SOHC01000009.1:0-11033 GCF_004403955.1 Cryobacterium sp. TMT1-2-1 | reverse complement strand
GCTCGGCTCAGGGCTCCGGTCGCACCGGCGGCCTGCAGGTCGGCGGCCTCGTGCGCGGCGGCGGTTCCACCGGCGGCGCACGCCGCTCGGCACCGCGCCGCGCCCAGGGCTAAGCGCCCGGCGTTCCATCACTCCGCACGCAAATGGGTCGGTCTCTCACGAGGCCGGCCCGTTGTGCGTTGCCGACGGCGTCGGCATCCGCCGGTAAAACCACCCCGCGGGCCTCGGCTAGTGTCGGTTCATGGACACCACAGTCGTCGTTCGGCCCGCCGTAGAAGCGGATGCAGACAGCCTTGGCCGCGTACACGCGGCCTGCTGGCATGAAACCTACGATCACCTGCTGAGCGCCGCCGCCCTCTCGCAGCTGCACCCGGAGCGGCTCGCCGCCATGTGGCGCCGGTACACGTCGCAGGGGCCGGAGTACCGCCAGGTCGTGGCCGTCGTCGACGGGGAGATCGTCGGCTTCGCCGGCAGCGGACCCGGCCACGACGCCGACCTGCCCGGCGTCCCTGAGCTGTACTTCGTCTACCTGCTCGACGCCTACCACGGCACCGGAATCGGCCAGAAGCTCTTCGACGCGGTCGTCGACCCGGGACCGTCGTCGCTCTGGGTGGCGTCAGACAACTCCCGCGCGCACGGTTTCTACGCCCGCAACGGGTACACGCCCGACGGCCGGAACAAGGTCGAGGAAGTGCTCGGAGAGGAGCTGAGCGAGGTGCGTCTCGTTCGCCAGGCTGTGGCGCAGACCGGGGGCGATGGGGGGGATCGAACATGAGCGTCAGTATTCGCGAGGCGCGTCCGGAGGATGCCGCCGCGCTCGGCGTCGTGCACGTGCAGTGCTGGCGGGAGAGCTACTCGCACCTGCTCTCGCAGCAGCTGCTCGACAGCATCCGCCCAGAGGACCGGGCGAGCCGCTGGGAGCAGATCATCGCCAGCCCGACCGACCAGCAGTGGGTCGCCGAGGTCGACGGCGAGATCATCGGATTCGCGGGCACCGGGCCCGGCCGTGACGACGACGCCCCGCGCGAGCTCGAACTGTATGCGCTCTACGTGCTGACGGCCCACCACGGATCCGGGGCGGGCCAGGACCTGCTCGACGCGTCGATCGGCACGCTACCGGCCTTCCTCTGGATCGCCACCGACAATCCCCGGGCCGAGGCCTTCTACCGGCGCAACGGCTTCGAGTTCGACGGCACGCAGAAGGTCGCGCCGTTCTTCGGCGAGATGCTGCGCGAATCCCGGATGATCCGCTAGCTCGTTCGTACTCCGGGCTGAGTTGCGGAAAAAGCACCTTCCCGCGCGAAACGAAGGGCGCTTGTCCGCAACTCAAACGTGAAACGGCCTCGTGACACAGGACCCTGGACAGCTAGCGCAGCTGGCCGACCGAGGCGAGTGCCGTGCGCAGCAGGGAGCCGCGGCCGCCCTCCATCTCCGCGGAGACGGCGTCGGATGCGGCCTCCTCCGGCGACATCCAGGTGAGCTCGAGGGCGTCCTGCCGCGGGTCGCAGGTGCCGGTGACCGGAACGACGTAGGCCAGTGAGACGGCGTGCTGGCGGTCATCCGTGAAGGCCGTCAGCCCGGGCAGCGGGAAGTACTCGGCCACCGAAAACGGCACCGGGCTCGCGGGCAGCTGCGGGAACGCCATCGGCCCGAGGTCCTTCTCGAGGTGGCGGAACAGCGCGTCGCGCAGGGTCTCGCCGTACATGACGCGCCCCGAGACGAGGGTGCGGGTCATTTTGCCCTCCGGCGTCGCGCGGAGCAGCACCCCGATTTCGACGACCTGGCCGAGGCCGTCAACGCGCACCGGAACGGCCTCCACGTAGAGCAGCGGCAGCCGACGGCGGATCTGGGTGAGCTCGACGTCGCTGAGCCAGCCCGGGTTCGTGTTGACCGGTGGACCGTCCTCGGGGCCAGGGGTCCAGTCCGGATCGGGGTCAGGGGTGCGCACGCTCATGTCTTCATTGTGACTCACCCGGGGCCCGGATGGGCGCCCGGGCCGGAAGTGGAGCCCAGGGACGGACGTCGAAACCGGGCCGCGGCAGTGAAAGGATGTAACGACCGGTTGCCCGGCCCCCGGCCTGCACCACCGACTCCGCAACGAACGCGAGGACCCCGATGGACAACAGCGACCGCATCGAGCCGATCGACACGGATGCCGTGCTCTGGTCCGCCGGCGAGCACGACCGGGAGGGCCGCCCCCTCCTGCTCATCCTGCACGGCTTCGGCTCGCACGAGGGCGACCTGTTTGCGCTCGCCCCGCACCTTCCGCTGGAGCCGGTGATCGCCGCCCTGCGCGCCCCGCTCACCGCCGGGCAGGGCTGGTCCTGGTTCCCGATCGGGGAGCCCGGCGACCCCGGGCCGGAGGCTCTCGACGCGGCGGCGGCCGGCGTGCTGGAGTGGCTCGACGCGCTGCCGGAGCAGCCGGCCTCCATCGGCCTGCTCGGCTTCTCCCAGGGCGGCGCGATGGCGCTGCAGCTGATGCGCCACGCTCCGGAGCGCTTCGCCTTCGCCGTTCAGCTGTCGGGTTTCGTCGCCAGCGGCGAGCGCCCGGGCGATGCGCGCCTGGCCGAGCTGCGTCCGCCGGTGTTCTGGGGGCGGGGCACGGCCGACCAGATCATCCCGCAAACGGCCGTCGCCCGCACCCAGGACTGGCTGCCGGATCACTCGACGCTCACGGAGCGCATCTACGAGGGCATGGCGCACTCGGTGTCGCAGACCGAACTCGACGAGATCGTCGAGTTCCTCCGCGAGAGGTACGCCACACCTCGCGCCTAGCGGCGGTTCTTGCCCCTGGGCTTTTCCTTGACCGGCTTGCCCTCGATCTGAGCCGCCTGACGGGCGACGTGCGCGGCCTTGCGTGCGCGCTCGGCGTCACGGTCCTTGACCCGGATCTGCTCTTCCCGCACCTCGTGCTGGGTGGCGCGCTCTGTGACGAGCCAGGCCGGGGGCTGCTGCAGCAGGGCGCTGATCTCAGCCGTCGTCAGCGACTCGGTCATCTCGCCGCGGGCGAGGCCGGAAATCGATACGCCGAGCTTGGCTGCGACGACCTGCTTGGGGTGCGGCCCGTTGGCGCGAAGGTCGACCAGCCAGGCCGGCGGGTTCTCTTCGAGCTCGGCCAGGTCGGTGCGCGAAATGGCGGAGTTCTGGAACTCCTCCGGAGCTGCCTCGAGCAGAATCCCGAGCTTCTGGGCCGCCGTGGCGGGCTTCATGGTCTGGGTCTTCTTCTCGGAACTCATCTATCAAGCGTATAGCCTGAGAGCACCCGCTGAACGGCGGGTTCGACACCGCGAGAAAGGACGCCCATGACCCTCGTCATTGGCTTCGCCGCCGGTGTCACGCCGACCAAGTGGACGCGCATCTGGGCCGACCGCCGGCCGGACGTTCCGCTCGAGGTCTTCCGCACCGACCCGGCCGAGCAGGATGCCGTGCTGCGCGACGGCCGAGCAACCGTCAGCCTGGTGCGCCTGCCGATCGACGAGACCGACCTGAGCGTGATCGGGCTCTACAACGAGATCCCCGTGGTCGTCGCCGCGAAGGACCACGCCCTCGGCTCCGCCGAAACCGTGACCGTGGCCGAACTGGCCGACGAGCACCTGCTGCAGGACCCCGACGCGGTGCCGGAGTGGCGGGACATCGCCACCGAAGTTCACGACGGCACCCGCCGGGGCCTTCCCGCCATGCCGGGCCTGGACGAGGTGATGGAACAGGTCGCGGCCGGCGTCGGCATCGCCATCCTCCCCCACTCCCTCGCCCGCCTGCACAGCCGCAAGGACGTCATCTCGGTGCCCGTGCAGGGCGTCGCCGAGACCCGGATCGCGCTGGCCTGGCTCACCGCCGAGACCACCGAAGACATCGAGGAGTTCGTCGGAATCGTGCGGGGGCGCACGAAGGGCAGCTCACGCGCCGACTCCCCCGCGGCTCAGGCCGACGGCGACAAGCCGGCGAAGAAGGCAAAGAAGACCGATAAGGCCAAGGCCGCAGCGAAGGCCGTCAGGGCCGCCGCCGCGCAGGCCAGGCCGGCTTCCGCGAAGAAGACCCAGAATGCGCCCGGCCGCACTCGCAATGCCCCGAACCCGCGGCGACGACGCAGCTGAGCCCTGCGTTGCCGATCCCCGCGGGCCCGATCCCCCGAAAGCCGGATCACCGCGAGCTGATCGAGGCGAACTTCCTGATGCACAGCGGCACGAAGACAACGAGCATCACCGAAATGCCGATCAGCACCGTGGCGAACGGATGCTGCATGGTCCAGACATCCGGAACCGGCGCCGTGCCGACGTTGCCGAACAACTCCCGGGCCGCCTGAACGAGCGAGGACACCGGGTTCCACTCGGCGAAGGTGCGCAGCGGTTCCGGCAGGGTGTCGCTGGGCACGAAGGCATTCGAGATGAACGTCAGGGGGAACAGGATGAGGAAGGAGGCGTTATTGATGACCTCCGGGCTGGTCACCATCATCCCGAGCAGCGCCATCACCCAGCTGAACGAGTAGCTGAACAGCAGGAGCAGGCCGATCCCGGCCATGAACTCCGGGAACGACGAGTTCACGCGCCAGCCCACCGCCAGGCCCGTCAGCATCATGATGACCATGGAGATGGTGTTGAGCGCGAGGTCGCTGTTCGTGCGCCCGATCAAAACCGCCGACCCGCTCATCGGCAGGCTGCGGAAGCGGTCGATGATGCCCTCCTTGAGGTCCTGGGCCATCGCCGAACCGGAGAACGTCGAGCCGAACACCACGGTCTGGGCGAAGATCCCGGCCATCAGGAACTGGGTGTAGTCCGTCCCCTGCACCTGGATGGCGCCCCCGTAGACCTGGCTGAACAGCAGCACGAACATGATCGGCTGGATCACCGCGAAGACGAGCATGTCGGGCGACCGCTTAATCTTGGTCAGGTTGCGCTTGGTCACAGTCCAGCCGTCGGAGTACCACATGGTCAGCGGATTCCACGTGGGCAGTGTCGAGGCGGCGCTCACTTCGCCTTCCCCAATGCCAGGTCGGGGGCATCGCCCTCGGCGGCCCTGTCGGCCATGTGCCCGGTGAGCTTGAGGAACACGTCGTCGAGGGTCGGCCGGCGCATGCCGGCGTCGTGCAGGCCGATTCCCGCCGCGCCGAGGTCCGCCAGCACGTGCTGGAGGGCCCAGGGCCCGTCTCCCACGGCGACCTCGATCCCCCGGCCGTCGCCGGACACCGTGGGCTCGCCCTCGCCGTACCGGCCCAGGACCTCCCGGGCGGCGGGACCGTGGCCCGCGTCGATGAGCGCGACCACGACCCGGTGACCTCCGATCTGCGCCTTGAGCTGGTCGGAGGTTCCCTCCGCGATCACGCGGCCGTCGTCGATGACGGCGATGTCGTCGGCGAGCTGGTCGGCCTCCTCCAGGTACTGCGTGGTCAGGAGCACGGTCGTGCCGTCCGTGACCAACTGCTTGATCACGCCCCAGAGGGCGAGCCGGCTGCGGGGGTCCAGCCCCGTCGTCGGCTCGTCGAGGAAGAGGATCTTCGGGTTGATGACGAGCGCGCCGGCGAGGTCGATTCGTCGCCGCATCCCGCCGGAGAAGCCCTTCACCGGCCGGTTGCCCGCCTCCGTCAGGTCGAAGAGGTCGATCAACTCATGGGCGCGACGTTTCGCCGCGGTTCCGCCCAGGTGGTAGAGCCGACCGACCATCACGAGGTTTTCGAAGCCGGTGAGGTTCTCGTCGACGGCCGCATACTGGCCGGAGACCCCGATGACCCGGCGTACGGCCTTCGGGTCCTGGACGACATCGATCCCGTCGACGATCGCCCGGCCGGAATCCGGCCGGATCAGGGTCGTGAGCATCTTGACGACGGTGGTCTTGCCGGCGCCGTTCGGACCGAGCAATGCCTTGACGGTTCCCCGCGGAACGGCGAGATCGAGGCCGGCCAGCGCGTGCACCGGCCCGCTCTTCGATTTATACGTTTTGGTCAGGCCGGTGGCCTCGATGATGCTCATTCGAATGTTCCCTGCGTGTGGGGTTCCGGGTGCGTACAGGCGAGTACTGAGTCAACGCTAATACGGCTCGTGGCCCGAGGCTACTAGCGCTCGAGGCTCGCTCGCGACGTGGTGACCAGCGCGTGCAGCTCGGCGTCCCCGGACTCCGTGCGAGCGGCTCCGAGCGGGAGCGAGACGGCCAGGTCGCGCGCGAAGACGAGGGTGAGCCGGATACTGCCCGGCCAGGCGGTTGTCTGGTCGAAGGCATCGTGGTCGCAGGAGAGGCGCATCGACGTGAGCGACGAACGCGACAGCGCCGTGACCGATGGCTCGGCCCGGTCGCCGCTCTCCGTGCCCTGGGTGCCGGTTACCGTCGCCCGAACGTACAGTTTGTTGGTGAAGAGCACCGCGTTGAGCGAGAAGGCGCTCCCCTCAAGCAGGTACGAGGCCGAGAGATAGAGCACGTGGGCGTTGCCGGTCGCGAGGATGAGCGACGACAGCAGGCGTCCGTACCAACCGGGAACCACGGCGGCGAAGACGCTTGCGAGTTCGGCTTCCCTGCGCAGCCGCTGATCGAGCTCTCCGACCAGGGTCAACTGCTGTTCATTCGAAAGTCCCACGCCAGCCTCCCTCACCTGTGAGGATAGCGCCGAACCCCCGCGTTCGGCAGGGCAGGCACGGATTCGTCCATCTGTAAAGGGGGTGAAGTGTAGTGCCAGGCCCAGTTATATTTTTGACATCAGGCGCGTGTCGCGTCAGGAAAACCGGTCGCAACGAAACGAGGAAACGACGTCATGAGGATAACCTGCCCGTACTGCCACTCCCAGGCCAACCTCACGCCGAACCCCGCCCACGCCGACCGGATCTCCTTGCCGCTGTACCTGCTCGCGTGCTCCGGATGCGATCGCACCTCAGTACGTCGCGACCCCGTGCGTCGCGACCCCGTGCGACTGCCGCGCGTCGCCTTCAGCTGACCGAAGCGCGCTGACCCAGCGCTGACCCAGCGGTGACCGGCGCGGCCCGGGGGTTGCGGCTACAGCCCCTCGGCGATCGCGGCCGTGGCCCGGAGCCACGCCTCGCGGGTCTGCGGGGCCAGCGCCTCGATGTTCAGCGGCCCTCCCGCGACCAGGGACGGGTCGTAGGGGACATCGAGCACCGTGCGGGTCAGCTGCTGGAAGTGATCGTGCAGGCGGCGAGACAGCTTGTTGTCGACGCGCTTCGCCGGCGAAGCCAGCAGCGTGACGGCCTGGGCCACCTTGTCCGCGTGGCCCTTCTGCCGGAGCCCGTCGAGCAGCGAGGCCGCGCCGTAGCCGGTGTCCTCGCGGATGGTGGACACGACGACGAGTTGGTCGGCCGTCTCGACGGCCGCCTCCCAGTTGGACGCGCGCATGTTGTTGCCGGTGTCGATGACCAGGATGCGATAGAAGCGGCTGAGCGTGGAATGGAGCTTGCGGAAGGCGACATCGTCGATACTGGCCGCGCCGGCCGGATCCTGGTCCGAGGCCAGGGCGTCGAACCGGGAGTCCCCCTGGTTGCGCACGTACCGGTCCACGTCGGCCACGCTCACCGTGCGGTCGCCGTCCAGGCGGTCGAGATCCCGGAGCAGATCGACGGCGGTGTTGTTGTGGGCGGCGCCCTGCGCCCGCACGCCGAGCGTGCCCATGGTCTCGTTGTTGTCCCAGGCGAGCGTGTAGCCGCCGCGGTGGATGCCGAAGGTCGCCGCGATCAGCAGCGTCGCCGTGGTCTTGTGGGCTCCGCCCTTGGGGTTGAGCACCACGATCGTGCGGGGGCCGCTGAGCCCGCGCTGGACCGCTGCGATGGCGGCACGGTGTGTGACCTCGATCCGGCTGGGGGAAGGAGAGACGCGCCCGCCGGTCATCCGGCTCACCGTCCCCTGCCAGCCCCGCTCTGCGGGGCCCGCGGTTTCTTGAGGCCTGGACTTGAGGAAGTCGGCGAGATCGGGTGTCGTGGAGCCGGACGTCGGCAGTGAAACGGGCGGCATGCGCCTCTCCGTTGGCTTGGTGATGGGAGCAGCGGCCACGGCGGCCACGGGGGCGGCAGTTACCGCCGCGAGGATCGAGAGAATGGGGTCGGCAACCGGTGCCGCTTCGGGCTCGGGCTCGGCCTCCAGCTCGGGCTCCAGCTCGGGGAGCGCGTCCGCGAGCGTCGACCGACGCTCGGAGGCGGGGACGAAATCCCCGTCCGACTCGACGCGACCGTCCGGGTACACGATCAGCGGCGACTGGCCCTGCGAGTCTTCGGCCACGAGCCGCACCGGCCCGCCGATCCTGATCGCCGCGCTGGTGACCCGAGCGATGATTTCCTCGCGCACGCCGGCTTCGTCGGGCGCGGCCACCAGCTGGCGCACGCCGTCGATGGTCACCTCGCCGGTGGAGTCATCCCCCACGAATGCAATGATGCGGGGGAGGAGCGGTGTGTGCTGTGTCATGGTGCTCTTTCTCCTATCCCGGGCCGTGCCTCTGCAGTTTATGGCCAGACGGCCCCCGTTCGGGCATCCGGGCCACTCGTTGCTCGGGCGAATGTCCCGGTGAACCGTGCCGGGCTAGCCCATCCCGGGGATTTGGAGCCAGCCGGCCGAGGTCAGCACGACCACCGTGTTCACGACCAGTGCGATGATGACCAGGGTCGGTGCGCCCTTGCGTCCGCGGCCCGGCAGCACGAGCAGCAGCACGAGAACGGCCTCGAGGGCCAGGGCGAAGAAGAAGGTGGTGAACGGGGCCGGCAGGGCGGTGAAGGCCGAGACCAGCATCAGGGCCGCGACGGCGACTTCCGCGATGGCCAGGATCGAGTTGTTGCGCGAGCCGCGCAAACGGATGATTCCGTCCGCGAGCGCGAGGGCTGCGGCCAGGACGGTGACGATGATGAGCCAGGACAGGGTGATCATTCTTCTGCTTTCGGAAAGGTTCGGTGCGGGTGCCGAGCGCGTCGCCGCGTCCCAAGGCTACCCGCCGTCAGGAAAACGCCGAGATTCCGGTGACGGCCCGGCCGACGAGGAGCGCGTTGATCTCGTAGCTGCCCTCGTAGGAGTAGATCGCCTCGGCGTCGGCGAAGATCTTGGCCATCTCGAAGTCGGTGCTGATGCCGTTGCCACCGAGGATGCCCCGGCCGAGTGCCACCGTTTCGCGCATGAGCGACGTGCAGGATGCCTTCGCGAGCGCCGCCTGATCCATGCTCAGGCTGCCCGATTCCTGGAGCCGCGCAAGCTGGATCATCAGCGACAGGGACAGGGTGGCGTTGCCGATCATCCGTGTCAGTTGCTCCTGGATCAGCTGGAACGAGGCGATCGGCTTGCCGAACTGCCGCCGGTCGAGGGCGTAGGCGCGCGCGACGTCGAACGCAGCGAACTGCTGGCCGACCGATTGCCAGGCGACCCACACACGTGAGTTGCGCAGCAGCTGGTTCGTGTCCCGGAAGCTGCTGGTGCCCGGCAGCCAGTTCTCGAGGGGGATCCGCACGTCCCGGAGGGTCAGGTCCGCGTTCTGCACAATGCGCACGGCGATCTTGTTCTCGATCGTGGACGCGGAAAACCCGGCCCGCCCCTTCTCGACGATGAAGCCCTTGATCTGCTGGTCGGCCGTGTCACGGGCCCAGACGAGCACGTAGTCGGCCATGGCGCCGTTGCCGATCCACCGCTTCTGCCCGTTCAGCACCCATTCGTCACCGTCGCGGGTCGCGATGGTCTGCATGTCCCGCGAGATGTCGGACCCGTGCCCGGGTTCCGTCAGGGCGAAGGCGCCGATGGTCTTCAGCGCGAGGAGGTCGGGAAGGAGCCGGGCCCGCTGGTCATCAGAGCCGAGCGTTTCGATCGCGGTCGCGAACAACTCGTGATGCACGCCGAAAAACGTCGAGATCGACGTGTCCGCCCGCGCGAGCTCCATCTGGAGGAGCCCGGACAGGAGGGGGCTCGTGCCCCCGGCGCCGACCCCGCTGAGGTTCTGGCTCGCCAGCTTCGGCAGGATCGCGAAGGGGAACTCGGCGCGGTTCCAGTGCTCCACCGCGATCGGACGCACCTCGGCCTGGAAGAACGCCCGGGCCGCGGCGAGCCGTCGGCGTTCGGCATCCGAGAGCAGCTGATCGATGAAGAGCAGGTCGGCATCGGGGTAGGGCGGCTGGTCCGGGGCCGTCGGGCCCGTCTGGGTGGCCGGCGCGGCCGGGTTCTCTGCCGTGATCGTCACTGTGTGCCTCGCGTTCGTTCGCATCGTCAATGATACGATTTCGAGTACGAGCGTACACTGGAATCTACAAGCTTCGGAATTCACAAGCTGGAGTCCGCCCGCCGACCTGGACGAGAGTGAGACGACCGTGACCACCACCCCCCTCGGCAGCCCGCGGCGACGCTGGTCGGCGCGGCAGGACGAGCTCTTCGGCCAGCTCGTGGAACTGTTCCTGCGGGAAGGCTTCTCGGGCATCACCCTCGGCGAGGCGGCGAATCGGCTGCACTGTTCGAAGACGACGATCTACTCGCTGGCGAGCAGCCGCGAGCAGTTGGTCCGCACGGCGGTCGTGCATTTCTTCAAGGGCGCCGCGGACCGGGTCGAGCAGAAGCTGTCGGCCGCTGCGGATCCGGCCGATCGGATCGCCGTCTACCTGAGGGCGGTCGGCGACGAGCTGCGTCCGGCATCCGCCGCCTTCGTCGACGATGTCGCGGCCTTCCCGCCGGCGAACGAAATCTACGAACGCAACACCCAGATCGCCGCGGACCGGGTGCGGGAACTCATCTCCGCGGGGGTCGACCACGGCTCGTTCCGCCCGGTTCCCGCCGCGTTCATCGCCGAAGCGGTGACGGCCGTCATGGTGCGCATCCAGCAACGCCAGATCGCCGACACCACGGGCCTCACCGACGCCGAGGCGTACGACGAGCTGGCCACCCTGATCGTGCAGGGCATCCGACTTCCCTAAGCCTGGGCTTAGTTCAGCCAACATCTGGTTCGGCTAGCACCGGGTCCGGCTGACACTCAGTCCGGCTGGCGCCTAGGGCGTGTCTCCTAATCGAATCGTGATTCGTTTGGGAGGGTGGAGGAATGTCGCGTACTGCTCTCCTGACCGATGACCAGTGGGCTCGGATTGAAT
>NZ_SOHC01000006.1:0-10657 GCF_004403955.1 Cryobacterium sp. TMT1-2-1 | reverse complement strand
GTGCTGGTTGTGCAGCTTCCGGGCGAGGTCGATCCAGGCCTGCGCCTGGTACTCGGCCGAGTGCTCCTTCGTGTAGCTGTCGAGGATGGCCCGCTTGGCTTCCCCGCGCTCGGGCAGCGGCACGCTGTACGCGGCATCCGCACCGTCGAGCAGCCAGGCGATCACGCCGTCCTCGCCCTCATAGATCGGGGTGGGGCTGGTCTCTCCGCGCACGGCCCGGTCGACGGCTTCGACCGCCAGCTTGCCGGCGAGCGCCGGGGCGTGCGCCTTCCAGCTGGAGATCTCGCCCTTCCGCGACTGCCGGGTGGCCGTGGTGGTGTGCAGCGCCTGGCCGACGGCCTGGAAGATGGTCTCGGCGTCGAGGCCGAGGAGCGAACCGATGCCGGCGGCGGCCGACGGGCCGAGGTGGGCGACGTGGTCGATCTTGTGCTCGTGCAGGCTGATCGCCTTGACCAGGTCGATCTGGATCTCGTACCCGGTGGCGATCCCGCGCACGAGGTCGCGCCCGGTGAGCCCCCGCGACGCGGCGAGGTGCTGGGCCACGGCGGTGATCGGCGGGATGTTGTCGCCGGGGTGGGAGTACTCGGCCGAGAGGAACGTGTCGTGGTAGTCGAGCTCACGCACGGCCACACCGTTGGCCCAGGCCGCCCATTCCGGGGAGACCCGTCGTGCGCTGGCCGGGCCGAAGACCGTCGCGCCCTCGCCGCCGACGGACCGCGGGTGGGACAGGGCCTGCCCGCGGGCCGACACGACCGGGCGGCGGGTGAGCGAGGCTGCGGCAACGGCCGCGTTGTCGATCACCCGGTTGATCACCATCTCGGTGACCTCCGGGGTCACCTCTACCGGATCGGTTGCCACCTCGGCGATCTTCCAGGCCAGCTGGCTTCCCCTGGCGAGATTCTCGTCGCTGCGGTGTACTCGTACGTTGTGGAGCTGCACGATGAATCCTTTCGGTCAGTCGGCCCGGTTGGCCGTCTCCTCATCAATCGCCGCGAGGACGCTGGTGAGGCTCTGGTGGAGATGGACATGGGTCGCGTGGGCGGCCAGGTTGGCGTCGCCGGCGATGATCGCGTCGATGATCAGGAGGTGTTCGGTCGCGGCCGCCCGCAGGCGGGCCTGGTTGCCCCTGGCCAGTCGGCGGATGCGGGAAAGGTGGGTGCGTACGGCATCGAGGGCGCCGACCAGGTACGGGTTGGCGCCGGCCGTGTCGATGGCCCGCTCGAGGTCGTCGATCAGGTCGTAGTAGCGGTGGATGCCGTCCTCGCCCTGGAGGAGCAGCTCGGGAGCCGACACGAACTGTTCGCGGAGGGCCCGGAAGACGGCGGGGTCGCGGCGCAGTGCCGCGAGCCGGGCGGCCTGCTCTTCGAGCGCCTGGCGCAGCTCGTACAGCTCGCGGATCCGCTCGATCGAGATCTCGGTGACCACAAACCCCCGACCGCTGCGCCCGGCCACGAGTCCGTCCGAAATGAGCCGGGCCACAGCCGCCCGCAGCGGGGTGCGCGAGACGCCGATGCGCGCGGCCTGCTCCACCTCGAGCAGGCCCGTACCGGGCGGGAGGTCCCCATCGAGAATCTCGACGCGCAGCTGCCGGTAGGCCCGTTCGCTGGCGGTGAGCGGCTCGCTCGCGGTGACAGGCTCGCGGACCCCAGAATCGGTTTGTGTATACACAACGGTCATACTATGCGCTTCAGGCGTCAATTGTGCAATACTTCGAGCATCCTTTGTATACAGAGGGCTCAATGGAGAGGTTCAACATGACGGGCGAACCACACGCCGGCTACCGCGAGACCTGGGCGCGGAGCATCGAATCGCCGGGCGAGTTCTGGCTCGATGCCGCGCGCGGAATCGACTGGGTCACTCCCCCGACCGTCGCCCTGGACGAGCGCGCCCCCGGCGCCGCGCACTGGTTTCCCGACGGGGAGCTGAACACGAGCTACAACGCCCTCGACCGGCATGTGCTCGCCGGCCGCGGCGACCAGGCCGCCCTGATCTACGACTCGGCCATGACCGGCACGAGGCTGTCGCTCAGCTACAGCGAGCTGCTCGAGCGCGTGGCCCGGTTCGCCGGAGTGCTCCGCGCCAACGGCGTGGACAAAGGCGACCGCGTGATCATCTACCTGCCGATGATCCCGGAGGCCATCGTCGCCATGCTGGCCTGCGCCCGCATCGGTGCCATTCACTCCGTCGTCTTCGGCGGCTTTGCCGCCAACGAACTGGCCGTGCGCATCGACGACGCCGGCCCCGGCGTCATCGTCACCGCCTCCGGCGGCCTCGAACCGGGTCGTGCGGTCGAATACCTCCCGCTCGTGCAGCGCGCCCTGAAGCTCAGCGCCGGATCGGTGAAGACCGTCATCGTGCGTGGCCGTGACGCGGTTCCCGGCAGCGCAGCCGACTACACCGACGACACCCACGCCACCTGGCTGGACTGGGCCGACGAGGAGGCGACGGCCACCCCGGCCGGGCCGGTCAGCCTGCGCTCAGGCGACCCGCTGTACATCCTCTACACCTCAGGAACCACCGGCAGCCCCAAGGGGATCGTGCGCGACAACGGCGGGCACGCCGTCGCCCTGGCCTGGTCGATGCGCAACATTTACGACGTCGGTCCCGGCGACGTGTACTGGGCCGCCTCCGACGTCGGCTGGGTGGTCGGCCACTCCTACATCGTTTACGCCCCGCTTCTGGTCGGCGCCACCACGGTGATCTACGAGGGCAAGCCGATCGGCACACCGGATGCCGGGGCCTTCTGGCGTGTCGTCGAGGACTACAAGGTCAAGGTGCTGTTCACCGCCCCGACCGCGATCCGCGCCATCCGGCGGGTCGACCCGGGGCTGCGCGAGCTGGCGAAGCACGACGTGTCCAGCCTGGACAGCCTGTTCCTGGCCGGTGAGCGCCTCGACCCGGAAACGTTCCACTGGGCCAACAACGGCCTGCACTGCCCGGTCGTCGACCACTGGTGGCAGACCGAGACGGGCTGGGCGATCTGCGCGAACCCGCGCGGCATCGAGGCCCTCCCGACCAGGCCCGGGTCGGCCACCGTGCCCGTGCCCGGTTACGACATCGAGATCCTCGACTCGAAGGGCAAGCCGGTCAAGCGGGGGAAAGAAGGCAACATCGCCATCCGCCTGCCCCTGCCGCCGGGCACCCTGATGGGGGTCTGGGGCAGCGAGGACCGGTACACGAGCGCCTACCTGTCGGCCTTCCCTGGCTACTACGCGACCGGGGACTCCGGCCACTTCGACGAGGACGGTTACCTGTACGTGATGGGCCGCACTGACGATGTGATCAACGTGGCCGGCCACCGTTTGTCGACCGGCTCCCTCGAGGAGGTGCTCACCCTGCATCCGGCCGTCGCGGAGTGCGCGGTCCTCGGCGTGCACGACGCGCTCAAGGGGCAGCGCGCTGCCGGTTTTGTCACGCTGAAGGCCGGCGAGCAGATCGACCACGACACCCTCGCCGCCGAACTCATCGGGCTGGTCAGGGAGCACGTCGGCCCGGTCGCGGCCTTCCGCGACGTGACCATCCTGGAACGGCTGCCGAAGACCCGCTCAGGCAAGATCCTGCGCAAGACGATCCGGCAGATCGTGGACGGCGAGCCGTACACGGTTCCGCCGACCATCGAGGATCCGACCGTGCTCGACGACCTGCAACGGGCCGTCCACGGCGCCGGCGAAGGCAGCTGACAGCAGTCCTGGGTCGGTCAGTCCCGCATCCGCAGTTCGCCCCCGGCCTTCGTCCACCCTCCGCGAGGGTGAGCTGGGTCCCACGACATGGTCCTGTGTCGGTGCGAGGGCTAGGTTGAACCTGTTGAGAGGCACATGCCGGTCACGCAGGGGCGAGGACTCCGGGCCAACGGGGCGGGAGGTGGCGATGATGAGCGGTCTGCGCGCCAGGAAGGCCACCAGTGCCGTGGCGTGGAGGCTCGCCGGGATCGTGCTGACGTTCCTCGGTCTCGCCGTGATCGGGTACTGCTCCCTCTACCTCGTCAGGCACTTCACGACCGGCTGGAATCCCGAGGGAACCGACTTCGCGAACACCACGACGTCCTTGTGGTTGGCACTGTTTGTGTTCGGCGTGGGACCCACCGCCTATGGCTTGAATGTGGTGATCTCGGGGACACGAACCGGTGAACCGCCCCCGGTTGAGGCATCGGCGAGGCTGATACGCACCCTTGCTCCCGGTGGCTCGTCCTCGGTGGCTGTGACGCCCGACGGGGCGTGCGCCCTGGGCTGCGGGAGCAACGGGCCAACCACGGTCTGGGACCTGTCAACGGGGCGCCCGCTTCGGACGCTTGACGCGCACGCCATGGTGTTCGCGCTCGCGGTGACACCCGATGGACAATCCGTTGTGTCAGGGTCCTCCGACACGACGGTGCGGGTGTGGGATCTGACGTCCGGGCGCCTGCTTCACACCCTGGCGGGCCACAAGAAGCCAGTGCGCACGGTGGTTGTGACTCCCGACGGGCGCTGGGCTGTTTCCGGCTCCGAGGATTGGACGCTTCGAGTCTGGGATCTGGCATCGGGGGCGGCGGTGAGCACCTTGCCGGGCAACCGCTTTGTTGGGGGCGTCGCCGTGAGCCCCGACGGGCGCCTGGTTCTCTCCGGCTGCACCGACAGGACAGTGCGGGTGCTTGAGCTGGCCTCCGGGGCGACGGTGCAAACCCTGAAGGGTCACGCAGGTCCGGTCTGGGCGCTCGCTGTGACTCCCGACGGGCGAAGGGTTGTGTCCGGATCGTCCGACAAGACCCTGCGGGTGTGGGATCTGGCATCCGGGCGCCCAGTGCAGACCCTGGCGGGCCACACCAAGAAGGTCTCGGCCATTGCGGTGACTCCCGACGGGCGCAGGGTAGTGTCCGGGTCCTCCGACAAGACCCTGCGGGTGTGGGACCTGGCCTCCGGGCGTCTACTCCACACGCTGGAAGGCCACCTCACCGCTGTCCAGGCCGTTGCAATCACCCCTGACGGCCGCTTCGCCGTCTCCGGCTCCTCCGACGGAACGCTCCGGGTCTGGGACATTGCTGACTGAGCCCGGATCCGGGGTCGGTCAGTCCCGCATCCGCAGTTCGCCCCGGGCGATCCTCGTCGGCGCCGCCTGGGCGACCGGTTTGATCGTGATCAGGTCGAGGTTGACGTGTGCCGGGCGCTCCACGCTCGAGACGATCGTCTCGGCGATGTCCTCCGCAGTGAGCGGGTTCGGAATGTTCTCGTACGCCGCGACCGCCTTCTCCGCGTCGCCGCCGAAGCGCACGAGGCCGAATTCGTCGGTCTTGACCATGCCGGGGGCGATCTCGATCACCCGGATGGGTTCGCCGTTCAGTTCAAGGCGAAGCACCTCCGTCATCGCGTGCGCGGCGGACTTTGCCGCGTTGTAGCCGCCGCCGCCGAGGTAATTGACGTGGCCGGCGATCGAGGTGATGGTCACGATGTCGGCCGAGCCGCCGCCCGACGAGATTCCGGCACGCAGGAGGGGCAGCAGGGCGCTGGTCACCCGTTTCACGGCGAGCACGTTGATCTCGAACATCCAGGCCCAGTCCTCGATCTTCGAGTTCTCGACGCTGTCCAGGCCCAGGGCGCCGCCGGCGTTGTTGACCAGGGCGTGCACCGGGCCGGTCGCGGCCAGGAAATCGCGCAGCGCGTCGACGTCGGCCTGCCGGGTCAGGTCGGCCGTGAAGACCTGTGCGCCGGTCTCCTCGGCGAGCGCCGCGAGACGGTCGGCACGCCGCGCGACCCCGACGACGTCCCACCCTCGAAGCCGGAACAGGCGCACGCTGGCCGCCCCGATTCCCGAACTTGCACCGGTTACGACCACTCTGCGTGTACCCATTCTTCTATTCTGCAGGGAGAATGGGGCTAATGAGCACCACAGGCGCAGCCGCAACGACAGCCCAGAAGAGGCGGGTCCCGATCTGGGACAACGCCCGCTGGATCGCGATCACCCTCATGGTGATGGGTCACGCCATCCTCAAACTCATTGCCGAGTCGGATGTCGCCTACGAGGCGTACCTGTTCATCTACGCGTTCCACGTGCCCCTGTTCGTGGCCGTGAGCGGGTATTTCGCCAAGTCGGGGCCGCCCGGCACCCGGCAGTTGCACCGGCTGCTGACCGACATCGTCTTCCCGTACCTGATCTTCGAAACGATCTGGACGCTCGTGCGCTGGCTGCTCGGCGGCAACTTCTGGCTCGATTACGCGACTGCCTCCTGGACGCTGTGGTTCCTGATCGCGATCGCGATCTGGCGGATCTCGCTGCCCTACCTGGTGTTGCTCCGCTATCCGCTGCTGATCAGCATCCTCATCTCCGTCGGCGCCGGCTACATCGAGTCGCTCGACGCGACCTTCACCCTCACCCGAACCCTGGGCCTGCTGCCCTTCTTCGTCTTCGGCTGGCACCTGCGCCAGCGCCAGCTCACCGGCCGCTGGCTGGCCCTCGGCCCCCGGGTGGTGTGGCGCTGGCGCGCGGCCGCCCTGGCCCTGTTCACCGCCCTGGCGGTCGTCATCGTGCTGAGCATCGACCGGCTGCGCGAGCTGAAGGTTCGCCGCTTCCTGCTCTATGACGAGTCGTACGGCACGATCGGATACGACCAGGTCTGGGCCGGCGTCATCCGCCTCTGCCTCATGCTGCTCGCCTTCGGCCTGATCGTGGCGTTCCTGGTGCTCGTGCCCCGGCGCCGCACCTGGTTCAGCAAGCTGGGCGCCGCCACCATGTACATCTACCTGCTGCACAGCTTCGCCCTGTTCCCGTTCCGCGAGTCGGGCGTGCTGGACGGCCCGCAGCCGGCCTGGGTGCTCCCCGCCATGATGCTGCTCAGCGTGGGGATTTCGGTCCTGCTCTCGCAGGGCGTCGTGCGGAGGGTGTTCCGGCCGCTCGTCGAACCGCGTGCGCGCTGGCTGTTCCGCAGGGAGCCGGCCACCCTCACCGGGACGATCGTGCTCCCGCCGGGCGAACCGCGCTGATCTCACCGGAGTCCGCCCCGGCAAATCGGCCGGTCCCGGCGCAGATGTGACGCCGTGTTTCGGGCACCGTTGCCGGTGTGGACCTGCGTGTTTAGGCTCGCTGCAGAGCGATGGACGGTCCACGCCCGCCCCGGACCCAAGGGAGACCCACCTCATGAGCGATAACACTTCAGCCTGGAAGTTCGAAACCAAGCAGGTTCACTCCGGCGCCAGCCCCGACCCGGTCACCAACGCGCGGGCCACGCCGATCTACCAGACCACCTCGTACGTGTTCAACTCCGCGCAGCACGCCCAGAACCTGTTCGCGCTGGCCGAGTTCGGCAACATTTACACGCGCATCCAGAACCCCACGCAGGCGGTCGTCGAAGAGCGCGTCGCGGCCCTCGAGGGCGGCACCGCTGCGCTGCTGCTGGCGTCCGGCCAGTCGGCGACGACGTTCGCGGTGCTCAACATCGCCCAGGCCGGCGACCACATCGTGTCATCCAGCTCGATCTACGGCGGCACCTACAACCTCTTCAAGTACACGCTCGCCAAGCTCGGCATCGAGACGACGTTCGTGGAGAACCAGGACGACGCCGACGAGTGGCGCCGCGCGGTTCGCCCCAACACCAAGCTCTTCTTCGCGGAGACCATCGGCAACCCGAAGATCAACGTGCTCGACATCTCCCTCGTGGCCGATGTCGCCCACGAATCGGGCGTGCCGCTGATCGTCGACAACACGATCGCCACCCCGTACCTGATCCGCCCGTTCGAGCATGGCGCGGACATCATCGTGCACTCCGCCACGAAGTTCCTCGGCGGGCACGGCGCGGTCATCGGCGGCATCGTCGTCGACGGCGGAAAGTTCGCCTGGTCGAAGAACGTGGAGAAGTTCCCCGGACTCACCGAGCCCGACCCGTCGTACCACGGCGCCAGCTACACGGGCGCGGTCGGCGACGGGATCGCGTACATCATCAAGGCGCGCGTGCAGCTGCTGCGCGACCTCGGCGCCGCGATCGCGCCGGCCAGCGCCTGGCAGCTCATCCAGGGCATCGAGACCCTCAGCCTCCGGGTAGAGCGCCACACGCAGAACGCCCAGGAGATCGCCGAGTGGCTCGAGAACCACGCCGACATCGCCTCGGTCAACTACGCGGGCCTGCCGTCGAGCCCCTGGTACGCGGCGGCCAACAAATACGCCCCCCTGGGCGTCGGAGCCGTGCTGTCGTTCGAACTCAAGGGCGGGGTGGATGCCGGCCGCGAGCTGGTTGACAACCTCGAGCTGTTCAGCCACCTGGCGAACATCGGTGACGTGCGGTCGCTGGTCATCCACCCGGCGTCGACGACGCACGCGCAGCTCACCCCCGAGCAGCAGCTCACCGCCGGCGTCACCCCCGGGCTGGTGCGCCTGTCGGTCGGCATCGAGAACATCGCCGACCTCAAGGCGGACCTCGAGATCGGCTTCGCCGCGGCTCGCGCGGTCGTGGCCGCCTCCCGCGCCAACGCCTAGCCGAACGACCGCCGGCCACGCCGCCGGCAATTCGACGGAGATTCCCCCCTCACCGGGCGTTGCGGGCCGATTTCGGTCCCGCGGCGAAGGGATCTCCGTCGAATTCGCCGGTCCGGCGTCACAAACGGGCCGGGAACTGAATCGCGCGGCAGAATGGAGGCCTATGGAATGGCAATCCGCCGCTGACACGGTCCCGTCGAGCTTCATCACCGAGGCCCAGGCGCGCTCGCTGCTCGGCAAGCCTCCGGCCACGGGTGCCTGGCGTGACGGCGACCCGGTCGGTCACCGGCGGTTCCTGGATGTCGGCCCGTTGCACTTCGAGGCCGGGAGCAGCCTGGGCGCCGTGCGGATCGCCTACGAGACCTGGGGCACGCTCTCTCCCACGGGCGACAACGCCGTGCTCGTGCTGCACGCCCTCACCGGCGACAGCCACGTGGTCGGACCATCCGGACCGGGGCACCACACCGCCGGGTGGTGGGGCGGGATCGTCGGTCCGGGCCTGGCCATCGACACCGACCGGTGGTTCGTCGTCGCTCCGAACATGCTCGGCGGCTGCCAGGGCAGCACCGGCCCGTCCTCGCTGGCGCCCGACGCCGCGGAATGGGGCACCCGTTTCCCCTACCTGACCATCCGCGACCAGGTCGCCGCGCAGGTCGCGTTCGCCGACCGGCTCGAGATCGACCGCTGGGCGGCCGTCATCGGCGGCTCGATGGGCGGGATGCACGCGCTGGAGTGGGCGGTGGAGAAGCCGGCCCGGGTCGAACGCCTCGCCATCCTCGCCGCGCCCCCGGTGTCGACCGCCGACCAGATCGCGCACAACTCGGTGCAGATCGAGGCCATTCGCACCGACCCGCTCTTCCGCGCCGGCGACTACTACGACGCCGCGGACGGCGACGGCCCGACCAGGGGCCTCTCCCTGGCCCGGCGGATGGCGCTGCTCAACTACCGCAGCCCGTCCGAGCTCAATCTGCGCTTCGAGCGCGGCTGGCAAAGCGACATCAGCCCCCTCGGCGCCGGCGGCCGTTTCGCGGTGGAGTCGTACCTCGACTTCCACGGCAACAAGTTCACCCGCCGATTCGATGCCAACAGCTACATCGTCCTCGCCCTGGCCATGAACTCCCACGACATCGGTCGAGGGCGCGGCGGCGTGCCTTCCGCGCTCGCCCGGATCACCGCCAGGACCCTCGTCCTTGGGATCGACAGCGACCGGCTCTTCCCTGTCGACGGCCAGCGGACCATCGCCGCCCATCTTCCGAACAACATCGACGGCAGCGACCCGGTCGTGCTCCAGTCTCCCTACGGGCATGACGGGTTCCTGATCGAACACGATGCCGTCGGCTCCCAGCTGGCCCGGCTGCTCCGCTGACGAGGTCCGTCCGCCGGGGTTGACAGCCGCCGGATTCGGGTAAAACCTGAAGGGAATCAGGGGACGGCGCGCTTGCCGAGAGGACGTCAGCCATGAAGCCAGGATCCGTGGTCATGCTCGTGATCGGAATGCTCCTCGCCCTGCTGGGGATGGGTGTGGTCAGCGGCGGGATCGTCGCGGCCTGGGCCAATTCCGAGCAACGGTCGGGCGGTTTCCTCGAAACCCCCGCCCGTACGTTCTCGGTCGACACCTACGCCCTCACCTCACCTCACTCCGACGCCGACATGGGCGTGTCCACCGGACTCCCCTTCGACGTCGGAACGATCAGGCTCCGGGCCACGTCGGTCGGGCAGGACGGGGAGATCTTCATCGGGATTGCACCCCAGGCCGACGTCGACCAGTACCTGGCCGGAGTGAACCACACCGTGCTCAGGCAGATGACCTTCGCCCCGTTCCGGGCCGAGTACGACGACGTGGCCGGACCCAACGAGCCGGAGCCGCCGGACGAGCAGACCTGGTGGACGGAATCGGTCTCCGGTTCGGGCGAACAGCAACTCGAGTGGGACATCCAGTCCGGAAACTGGGCCGTCGTCGTGATGAACGCGGACGGGAGCCCCGGCGTGGACGTGTCCCTACAGGCGGGAGCGCGGTCCGATCTGCTCGGGCCACTGGCCGTCGGGCTGCTGATCGGCGGCGGCCTCCTCCTGCTGATCGGCATCATGCTCGTCGTGGCCGGCGCGATCGGCCTCGGGCGGTCGCGCACCCCTCCCGGCCCGGGCCAGGCCGTCGGAGCGGGTCCGGCCGTCGGAGCGGGACCGGCTCCGGGACCGGCGAGCGCGGGCGCCGCCGGCGGTG
>NZ_SOHC01000067.1:0-8423 GCF_004403955.1 Cryobacterium sp. TMT1-2-1 | reverse complement strand
GGCCTCCGTGGCATCGGCTTGAGTGTGGTAACCCAATCGATACCGGAGGTCCTCACCTTTTTAGCTCACGCCACGCACACAACCTCCGTGGGAACAACAACTAGCCTGGCCGCCGGGCCGGGCACTGGGCCCGACCACCTGCCCGGGGCGTTTACCGGTCGTGCGCCGCGAGACGCGCGAGCCGCGCGTTGTACGCCTCGAGGTCGGCGTCGCCCGTGCGGTCCGCATTTCGGTCGATGCGCCGGGATTCCTTCTCGTCTCCGCGGCTCCACTGGATCACCACCGCGATGGCCAGCGCGATCGTCGGAATCTCGCCGATGCTCCAGGCGATGCCGCCGCCGGCCTGCTGGTCCGCGATGGCGCTCAGGCCCCAGTCGCGCCCCATGGCCCCGTACCAGTCGGCAAGCAGCAGCCCGGTCCCGGTCATCAGCGCCACCCCGAAGAACGCGTGGAACGCCATCGTGCCCAGCAGGAGCAGCAATCGGAATGCGTGGGGCAGCCGGTACGGCACGGGATCGATGCCGATCAGCGACTGCACGAACAGGTATCCCGTGATCAGGAAGTGCACGACCATCCACTCGTGGCCGATGTGGTCTGTGGTCGCCCAGCTGAACAACGCCGAGTAGTAGAAGACCCACAGCGATGCGGCGAAGACGATGGCCGCCACGAACGGATGCGCCAGGATCCCGGCGGGCTTCGAGTGAACGGCGAGCAGGATCCACTCCCGCGGACCGCGGCTGCCGTCGTGGCGCTTGCGAATGGCGCGCGCAGCGAGCGTGACCGGCGCCCCGGGAACCAGGAGCACCGGCACGAGCATCGTCAGGGCCATGTGCGCGAGCATGTGGGTGGAGAACAGGTACTTGCCGTACACATTCACGCCGCCGTTGGTGATGTAGAACAAGGCCAGCATGCCCAGGACCCACAGCACGGTGCGGTACACCGGCCAGCTGTCGCCGCGGCGGCGGAGTCGCTGCACCCCGGCCAGGTAGAAGAATATGCCGAAGGCGCAGAAGAACACCCAGGCGGGGTCGAAATTCCACTCGGTGAAGTAGCGGGAGAAGGTGAGTTCGGGCGGCAGCAGCTCCCCGGTCAGGATTTGCGCCGGCGTCGAGGTGGGGATCTCCGCGGCGGTGACCTGCACGACCGGCGTGGCCGTCTTCGCCAACGCGGCCGCGACGCCCGAGGCCAGGCCCATGAAGGCCAGTTCCGCGGTGATGAGCCACCAGAGCCACGGGCGGGAGTCCGACCGTCCGGACGTCATCCGGCCGATGACGAACCGGCGCTGCAGCACACCGAAGCCGCCCAGGGCGACCAACGCCGCCACCTTCACCAGCACGAGCACGCCGTAGGGGCTGAAGATCCGCTCGAGGCTGCCGACGCGGAGCTCCGCGCTGACGTAGCCGGATACGGCGACCACGATAAAGGAGACCAGTGCGAGGGAAGAATAGCGGGACAGGACCACGCTGAGACGATCGCCCGTGAGGCTGCCGCGCAGCACGAGGACGGTCAGCAGCCCACCCAGCCAGACGGCGGCGAACAGCAGGTGCACGCCGAGTGCGGTGATCGCCTGATCGTGGCCGGTCGCGCCCGCGGAGTGCCCCTGCAGCGCCATCGGCACGAGCGCGGCGACCGCGAGGAGCGCAACGAAGACGATCGCGGTCTGGTTGCGCACCGCGAAGCAGAGCACCGTGACGCCGGCGGCGATCAGGGTGGTGCCGAGCCAGGCCTGGCCGATTTCAATCTGGCTGAAGAATTGGCCCATCGTCGCGCTGAACGTGTCATCGAAGCTGAGCGAGACGTTCGTCACCTGCAGGAAGGTGAGGAACCCGGTGAGCGCCGAGGCGACGGTGAAGACGGCTGCGGATGCCGCGGAGAAGTCGAGCGCGGTGTTGAACTCACGTTCCCCGGGGCTCAACGCGAAGAGGGTGAGCACGAGGGCGCCGATCGTGCCGGCCGCGCCGAGGTTGACCAGCAGTTTGGCGATGGGCAGGCTCCATCGCACCACGGGGCCCGGGTCGGCGAGGAGCTGCGCGGCCGCACCGCCGCCATACGCGAGCCCGGCGAGAGTCGCGAGCAGAGCCACCAGCAGCAGGGCTGCCGGACCGATGAGGCGGACAAGACGAGGCACCCAGCCAGCCTAACCGTGCGGGCCCGCCCCGGCTCGCGGCCGGATCCGCGCCCGGGCACAGAAGAGGGCGCCGACCGAAGTCGACGCCCGTCTGTCGTGCAGGTACCGAATGCTACTTGGCGGCGGCCTTGAGCTTGCTGCCGGCGGTCAGCTTGACGCGGTGGCCTGCGGCGATCTGGATCTCTTCGCCGGTCTGCGGGTTGCGGCCGGTGCGCGCGGCGGTAGCGGTGCGCTCGACTCCGAGCCAACCCGGGATGGTGACCTTGCCGTCGTGTGCAACGGTGTCGGCGAGGGTTGCGAAGAAAGCGTTCAGAACGCTGTCGACGGCAGTCTGGCTCTGGCCAGAGTCTGCGGCAACCTTGGCAACGAGCTCGGTCTTGTTCAGCGACTTGTCAGCCATTGAGTGTCCTCCTCGGACCTTCGTAGAAACAGGTAGTTAGGGTGAACGAATTGACTCCGGGGAGCTTCTCCGCTGGTCGGTTCGACCGCGTTGAATCTAACAGAGATCGGCGGAATTCCGCGGATTTCCGGCGTTTCGGAGCGCTTTTCCCCGGCGAGTCGCTTTTATTTCGCTCTGCGCGGAACGACTCAGGGGATGCCGACCGAAGTCGACATCCCCTGAGGACGTTACGGAGGACCGCTCACGCGGCCGTCCGGGGTGCTACCAGCTGGACTTGGTGATGCCGGGCAGCTCGCCCCGGTGCGCCATGTCGCGGAAGCGAACGCGCGAGATACCGAACTTGCTGAGGTGGCCGCGAGGGCGTCCGTCAACCGCGTCGCGGTTGCGCAGGCGCACCGGCGAAGCGTTGCGGGGGAGCTTCTGCAGGCCCAGGCGAGCGGCCTCACGGGACTCATCGGTGCCGTTCGGGTCGATGAGAGCCTTCTTCAGCTCGAGGCGCTTGGCGGCGTATCGTTCGACGATTACCTTGCGCTGGTTGTTCTTGGCAATCATGCTCTTCTTCGCCATTTTTAGCGCTCCTCACGGAAGTCAACGTGCTTGCGCACTACGGGGTCGTACTTCTTGAGTACGAGACGGTCGGGGTCGTTGCGACGGTTCTTGCGGGTCACGTAGGTGTAACCCGTTCCGGCGGTCGAACGAAGCTTGATGATCGGACGGACGTCATGCTGCTTTGCCATTAGATCTTCACCCCACGAGCGAGTACGTCCTTGACGACGGACTCGATGCCGCGTGCGTCAATGACCTTGATGCCCTTGGCCGACAGGGTCAGCGTGACGTTCCGGCGGAGCGAGGGTACGTAATATGTCTTCTTCTGAACATTCGGGTCGAAGCGACGCTTGGTGCGTCGGTGCGAGTGCGAAATGTTGTGTCCGAAGCCGGGAACGGCTCCAGTCACCTGGCAGACAGCTGCCATGGTTTTCCTCCATTACCGAAGGGCGAATGCCCTTCCCAAGATCTCTTGTCGGCCGGAACGCCCGCGCTCTCCCTGGTGGGGAGCGGCACGTTGCGGCAATGCACGCACGGATGTGCGCAGCAACGGTCAACTCTACGGCCTCGACGCGCCTCGCGCAAACCGGCCCGGCGAGGGGGCGACGGGGGCGCAGGTGGCGCAGAGGCCGAAGACGTCGACCACATGGGCGGCCTGGCTGAAGCCGTGCTCTGCGGCCACGTTCTTGGCCCAGATCTCCACGGCATCCGCCTCGATCTCCACCGTCAGGCCGCAGTTTCGGCAGATCAGGTGGTGGTGGTGGTCGTTCGTGCAGGCCCGGTACAGGCTCTCGCCCTCCGGCGACTGCAGGGAGTCCGCGGCGCCCTCCGCGGCGAGGTCGGCGAGGGCGCGGTACACCGTGGCGAGGCCGATCGGCGAGCCGGTCGCGTGCAGCGTGGCGTGCAGGCCCTGCGCGCTGACGAAACCCTCGGCCGTGTCGAGGGCCGCGCGCACGGCTTCCCGCTGCCAGGTGTTTCGCTTCATGCTCGGGGCCGTATCCGCGCCCGGCCGAGCCGGTGAACGCCGAGGGCCGCCAGGAAGAAGCCGGCCGCCGTGAGGGCGATCGCCGGCCCGGCCGCCACGTCAAGGGCGCGGGAGAGCAGCACGCCGATGGCCCCGGATGCCGCGCCGACCAGCGGCGCGGCGACGAAGATCTGGGTCGTCGTGCGGGCGAGCTGGCGCGCGGCGGCCGCGGGCGCCGCGATGAGCGCGATGGCGAGGATGGCGCCGACGGCCGGCATCGCCGTGACCACCGTCGCCGTGATGAGGGCGAGGCTGAGCAGTTCGATCGGCCATTCCCGGTAGCCCGCGGCGCGGAATCCGTTCTTGTCGAAGGTGGAGAAGAGGATCTCCTTGCCCAGGAAGACCATGACGGCGACGGCGAGAAGGAGCACGCCGGCGGCCAGGAGCACGTCGCCGGTCGTCACGGTGAGGATCGACCCGACCAGGTAGGAGTCGACCTGCACGGGCAACGACGGGTTCAGGGCCTGGAGGAGCACGCCGAGGGCGAACCCGGCGGTGAGCACGATGCCCGACGCAACCTGGGCTCCCTGCCGCTCGACCCTTCCGATCACGGTCATGATGCCGACAATGGCGACGGCCGCAACGGCCGCGCCCAGGGGGATGCTGACCCCGAGGATGGCTGCGGCGATGGCGCCCGGGAAGGTCGCGTGGGTGAGCGCCTGGGCGAAGAACGTGCGCTGGCGCAACACGACGAGTGAGCCCACCAGCCCGGAGAGCGCCCCGATCACGAGGGCGGCGAGGAGAGCCTTCTCGAAGTAGCCCATCACCGCTCCGTCCTGCCGCGCAGCCGGTCGACAAGGATCCGGGCGAGGAGAGCAACGGCGTAGCCCGCGACCAGCACGAGCACGACGGTCGCGCCGCTCGACAACTCGATGCCGAGATCGACGGATGCCGCATAGCCGAGCGCCAGCCCCAGCCAGGCCGCCACCCCGGAGAACACCGCGGCGATGGGGAAGAGCAGCCACAGCCGCGAGGTGAGGAGGCGCGCCACCGCACCGGGGACGATCAGCACGGCGAGCACGAGCAGGTTGCCGACCGCACTCGTCGCCGCCACGACGACGAGGGCGATCGCACCGTTGAGCATCAGGTCGAGCAGGAGCGGACGATAGCCGGCCGCGGAGAACCCGGTGTGGTCGAAGGCCCGGAAGACCTGTTCCTTGAGGGTGAGCGCCACGACCAGGAGGGCGACGCCGCAGATCACGATCGTCTGCACGACCTCGGCCGGGCCGACGGTCAGCAGGCGCCCGAACAGGAGCTGCTCGAGCTGCCCGGCGTAGTTGGCTTCACGGGAAACGACGACGACGCCGATGCTGAACATGGCCGTGAAGACGACCGCGATGGCGGCATCCGTCGGCACCTTGCTGCGCGCGATCAGGGTCAGGGCGACGGAGGCGACAAGTGCGGCGATCAGCGCGCCGACGAAGAGTCCGTCCTGCCCGCTCCAGACGAAGCCGATGGCTATTCCGGGGAAGACCGCATGGGTGAGCCCGTCGCTGATGAACTCCAGTCCGCGCAGGTTGACCAGCACCCCGACCACCCCGGCGACAAGGCTGAGTGCGGCGAGTACGGCCAGCGCGCGGGCCATGAACGGCAGCGCGAAGCCGTCGAACAGGAAGCCGGCGAGGTCCACCTAGTGGCCCTCGTGCCCGGGCACGACGACGGTGTGTTCGTCCATCTCCACGCCCACGTCCTGGAAGGTGCGCTGCACGTTGTCGAGGGTCAGCACCTCGTCGCGCGGTCCGAAGGCAACCTGGCTGCCGTTGAGCAGCAACACCTCTTCGCAGACGGCCCGGGCGAGCTCCAGGTCATGGGTCGACACGAGCACGGCGAGGCCGCCCGCCTTCAGCCGGTCGATGGTGCCGATCAGGGCGTCGCGGTTCTCCTGGTCGAGGCCGTTGAATGGTTCGTCGAGCAGCAGCAGGCGGGGGCCGGATACGACGGCCCGCGCGAGCAGGCCCCGCTTCTGTTGTCCGCCGGAAAGCTGACCGAATCGGCTCTTCGCCAGCGGCCCCAGGCCCACCGTTTCCAGGGCGTGCGCTACCGCGTCGCGGTCACGCCGGGACGGCAGGCGCAGCCAGCCGAGGGAGCGGTAGCGGCCCATCATGACGACCTGCTCGAGCGTGATCGGGAAGTGCGGGTCAATGTCTTCGGTCTGGGGAACGTAGCCGACCGAGCCGGCGGGCGCCGCGGACTGGCCGAGCACCGTGACGGTGCCACTGACCCGCGGGACCAGCCCGAGGACGCCCTTGAGCAGCGTTGATTTTCCCGAGCCGTTCGGGCCGATCAGGGCAACGGCTTCGCCGGGTCGCAACTCGAAGGTGATGTCCTCCAGGGCGGGCCCGCGGCCGTAGCTGAAGGAGGCGCCGGAGACCGCCAGTGCGGGCGCCGGATCGGGAGGGTTCTCGTTCACAGCACCACTATCCCAGCTCGGCCGGGACGGGGCTGGGTGTGACGCCCCAGGATTCGAGAACGACGATGACATTGTGCACCTGCGCCGCGAGGTAGGTCTCTCCCTCACTTCCGGCCGGGCCGAGCGAGTCGACGTAGAGGGCATCCTCGCCGGAGTAGACACGCACCCCGGCCTCGCTCGCGATGGTCTGCGCGGCTTTCGGGTCGAGGGACGCCTCGGAGAACACGGCCTTGACGCCCGTCGCGGTGATCGCGGCCACGAGCTTGTCGATCTCGGCTGCGCTGGGCTCGGCGTTGTCGTCGAAGCTCGGAATGACGGATCCGACGTAGGTGATGCCGTAGGCGGCGGTGAAGTAGCCGAGGGCGTCGTGGTTGCTCACCAGCAGGCGATCGCCCGCGGGGACGGTGTCCACGTTGGCGCGGGTCCAGTCATCGAGCCGGGTGAGCTTGTCCGCGTAGGCCGTCGCATTGGCGTCGAACGCTTCGGCGTTCGGCGCGTCGGCGTTGCCAAGCCCCGAGGCGATGGTGTTCACCATGGCGTCAGCATTCCGCGGGTCGGTCCAGACATGCGGATTGTCGTCTTCCAACAGGGAGATCCCCTCGCTGGCGTCAATCGTGACACCGTCGAAGCCGGATGCCTCGATGGCGTCGTCGAGCCAGGTTTCGAGCCCGATGCCGTTGACGACGAGCACGTCGGCCCGCCCGAGCGCGGTCAGATCCGCGGCCGACGGGTCGAAGGCGTGGACGCTCTGGTTGGGCCGGACGAGCTGGGTGAGCGCGACGTGGGCCGTGTCGCCGACGACCTCGCGGGTGAAATCGGCTACCTGCGTGGTCGTTGCCACGATCTCGAGCCCGGCGTCAGACGCGTCCGGGTCGGTACCGCAGCCGGAGAGCAGGACGACGGCCGCGGCCACGAGGGCGGCAAGGGACAGGTGTCTGGGTCTCACGGTGCGACACTACGCTTATTGATAATGATTGTCAAAACCATTAGTCCGGGTCAAAGGACCCGAGGGCGGGTCACTGGTAGGTGATGAGGTCCGGGCTCGGCGCGACCTGCGCCATGGTCTGTGCCGGGGTGAGCATCGGCTGGTCCTCGTCGATGAAGTTCTTCCAGCCCCAGAAGATGCCGGCCGGCGCGCCGGCGCGCAGGGCCCGCCAGGTGGCCTGCTTCGCCGGTTGGCCGCCGAGCCCGTCAACGTGCAGGAGGAGGGCGAGTTCAGGGCGGGAGGTGTCGAGGCTGGCGCGATTCCGGATCATCTTCAGGCTGAACTGATGCAGCACGACCAGTTTCTGTGGCAGCGCGTGCGTGCTGGTCAGGTCCGCGAGCCAGGTGATCACCGTGTTGAGCTCCGCGGCGTCCACCGATCCGATCTGCTCGAGGTGCCGCTGGGTCTTGCCGAGCCGCCACTCCGGGTCGAGGGCGAGTCCCACGTGGGGCAGCACGAGCAGTGACTCGTACCGCTTCGCCTGGGTGAGGAAGTCGGTGCGCCCCGGCTGCAGGTCGAGCACCACGTACATTCCGGCCTTGCCCGCTGCCTCGACCCACGGTCGGAGGCGGTCGGCGGAGAGCTCGTTGGAGTAGTTCCCGTCGGCCCCCTCCGCCCCGGCGGCGACCGTGGCGATGATCTCCATCATCGGCACGACGGTGCGTTCGGTGTGCTCCGCGTACTGGCTCGCCGTGCTCCTGGCCCGGATGATCGCCGCCGGAAGCTCCTGTTCGCCGAGCACGCCGAGCGCCGACGTCCCCGGCGTTCCGTACAAGGCAACGAGCAGGCTGGCCGGGAAGAGCACCTGCCCCCCGCCGGGCAGCTGGACGCCGGTGGCGGCGGCGCGGACCTTCCAGGCCAGGCGCTCCTCGCCGGCGAACGCGGCGCCGAGGGCGAGCACGGCCGACGGCCGGGCCGCGCCCAGCGCCG
>NZ_SOHC01000074.1:0-7928 GCF_004403955.1 Cryobacterium sp. TMT1-2-1 | reverse complement strand
GAGGCGGCACCCGAGGAGTCGGACGTGCCCGCCGCCGTGCCCGCCGCCGTGCCCGCCGCCGTGCCCGCCGGCGACAGGACGCCGGCCTGGACGCCCAGCTCCCAGCCTGCGGCCAGGACCGCCACGGAGGCCAGAGCGGCGAAGGCCGATGCTCGCTTTCTCACCAGTCGAACCTTTCGTAGTGGATTTGCCGGGTCGGCACGTGAGCCGCCCGGGCGTCGGCCACGACCGCGTCGGTCCAGCGCCTGGGCCCGCAGACGTACACGTCCGCCTCGCCCACGTCCGGCACGAGGGATGCCAACGTGATGCCGGCGGCCGCGGCATCCACCGGCAGCCAGCTGTCGACGCCGGCCGGCCGGTGCCCGGCGATGACCCGCAGGGTGGCCCCGCGGCGAGCGCACAGCGCGGCCATTTCGTCGGCAAGGTAGAGCTCTCCCGGCGACGGCGCCCGCAGGATGACCGTCGCGCCGCCCGGCTCGAACGACGCGCTCTCCAGCAGCGAGCGGATCGGCGCGACGCCGATGCCCGCGGCCACGAGCACGATCCGGGGCGAGGTCCTGGCCCGTTCCGTGAACAGTCCGTAGGGGCCCTCAAAGCTCACCCGGGTGCCCGTGGGCAGGGTGGGGAGCGCGGCCGAGGCGTCGCCGAGGCCGCGAACGGTGATCCGCAGCGAGTCTCCGCCCGGCGCGGCCGACAGCGAGAAGGGGTGCGCCTGCCACCAGAGGCCGGGCGTCCAGAACCTCCAGATGAAGAACTGGCCCGCCCTCGCGTTCAGCTTGCGGAGTCCGCGCCCGGTGAGGCGAATGGAGACGACGCCGGGGGCGACCCGATCGACGCCGGCAACAACGAGGCGGTGCCGGATGGAGCGCACCATCGGGATGATGAAGCGGAAGAGCAGGATCGAGCCGGCGACAGCGGCGTAGAGGGCCAGCCAGTAGTAGCGCTGGATCGATCCGTCGCGGAGCAGCCCGCCGACGTTCAGCTGGTGGGGGATCGACACGAGCACCGCTGCGTAGGCGAGCAGGTGCACGGCGTGCCAGGCCTCGTAGCGGAAACGGCGGCGCACCACGACGATGGAGCTGACCACGACGGTGACCAACAGCGCCAACCCGACGAAGGCGAGCGGCATGTCGGGAAGCTGGGTGAGCATGGTCCACACCTCCGCCGGGAGGGTGGAGTTGTCGGCGAGCGCGTAGCCGCCGATCAGCAGGGCGCCGTGGCCGAGGAGCAGGTAGAGCGCGGGCTTTCCGAGGGACTGGTGCACGGCCATGGCCCGGTCGTGGCCGAAGGCACGGTCGATCAGGGGCAGGCGCGCGGCCAGCAGCAGCATGACCAGCAGAAGGTCGCTGCCGACCAGCCCGCTCAGGATGCCGAGCGACGTGAGCGCGTCGGCCGGCGTCGTGAACCGTACGGCGCCGCCGTCGGCGAGGAAGATCGCGATGACGAGGGCGACCGAGACGACGCTGAGCACCTGCAGCGTGTCGGCCAGGCGCATCCGCCGCTGGTACGCCGGGTGCACTGGCGGCGCGGACGGTGCGCGGGCGGGGCGTCTCCTGGTCGTGTCGATGCTCATGAGAGCCAGCATCATCCCCGAGGCAATCGAACGGCTATCGGGAAGCTGAGAACCGGCTGTGGGCTTCCGATGCGCCCGCCCTGCCGGTCAGGCTGCTGCCGGCCGCAGAGCGAGGTCATCGCCCCGAAGGCCGCATAGGGCGCCAGATCGACGCGCCCCAATGCCACGAGCACGATCAGCGGCACCAGGACCGCCACGGTCGCGCGGAAGGCGACCTCGACATCGAGGGCCCGCAGCGACGTGGTCCGTTCGAGCAGGGTTTCCGGCCTCTCGCGCCTCGCCCTCGCCGCCCCGGGCGATTACAGCTTCTCGATCGGGGCGATCTTGATCAGCAGCTTTTTCGCGCCCGCCGTGTCGAATTGCACATGCGCGATCCGTTTGGCGCCGTCACCGGTGACCTGGTTGACGCGCCCGTCGCCGAAGTCGACGTGACGGATGCGGTCGCCGGCCGCCAGGGTGAGGTCGCCGTTGTCGCGCACTGTCCCGGTGACCCGGTTGGCCCACTCGGTCTTCGGCTTCGGCGCGGGCGGCAGGCCCGGCGGCGTGCCGTCCCGCTTGCCGAATCCGCCCCCGAAACCGTCCCGGCGGGCGTTCAGCGCGCGCGGCTGGGTTCCGCCGCGCGAGTTCGCCATGCCCGGCGACTGCTTCCAGTCGATCAGGTCGACCGGGATCTCCTGCAGGTAGCGGCTCGGCATCGCCACGTTGATGTCGCCGAACTGGGCCCTGGTCATCGCCAAAGACAGGTAGAGCCGCTGGCGGGCGCGGGTGATGCCCACGTAGAACAGCCGGCGTTCCTCGGCCGGTCCGCCCGGTTCGCCGGCGGACATCTGGTGCGGCAGCAGCCCCTCCTCGACCCCGGTGAGGAACACGGCCTCGTATTCGAGGCCCTTCGCGGTGTGCAGCGTCATCAGCGACACGGTCCCGGATGCGTCGTCGAGGTCGTCCGCGGCGGCCACGAGCGACACCTGGGTGAGGAAGTCGACCAGGCCGCTGTCGGGGTTCTCCCGGTTGAAGTCCTTCGTCTGGGCGACGAGTTCCTCGATGTTCTCCGCCCGGGCTTCGTCTTGCGGGTCGCGGCTGTTGCGGAGGCCGGCGAGCAGGGTGCTCCCGTCGAGCAGGAAGGTGAGCAGCTCCGAGACGTTCGCCGGGCCGGCCGGGCTGGCCGGGCTGGCCGGGCTGGCCGGGCTGGCCGGGTCGAGCTTGAGCGCGGCCTCGTCGAGCAGGGTGGACAACGCCAGGATGGCCCCGGTGACCTTCGGGCCGAGCCCCAGCGCGCCGGCGTTCCGCATGGCCTGCCGGAAGGTGATCTGGTTCGCCTCCGCGAAGCTGGCCAGCTGCGTTTCCGTGGCCGGGCCGATGCCGCGCTTGGGGGTGTTCAGGATGCGCCGCAGGGCCAGTTCGTCGACGGGGTTGGCGACCGAGATCAGGTAGGCGAGCGCATCCTTGATCTCGGCGCGTTCGTAGAACTTGGTTCCGCCGACGACCCGGTACGGCACGGCGGCGCGCACGAGGATCTCTTCCAGCGCCCGGGTCTGGGCGTTGGTGCGGTAGAACACGGCCATGTCGCGGTAGGCCATCCCGGCCTGGTGGAGCACCTCGATCTCGTCGGCGACGAACTGGGCCTCGTCGTGGCCGGAGTACGCGGTGTAGCCGACGATCTTCTCGCCGTCGCCGCCCGCGCTCCACAGCTTCTTCTCTTTCCGGTCGAAGTTGTGGCCGATCACGGCGTTGGCTGCCGAGAGGATGTTCTGGGTCGAGCGGTAGTTCTGCTCGAGCAGGATTACCTTCGTGCCGGGGAAGTCGCGTTCGAACTCGCTGATGTTGCGGGTGTCCGCGCCGCGGAAGGCGTAGATCGACTGGTCGGAGTCGCCCACGACGGTGAGCGAGGCACCGGGGATCGCGCCCGTTGCGTCGCGCAGGTTGCGCACGTGCACGCCGTCCGCTTCCATCTCCTCGGCCAGCTCCCGCGAGACCGGCCGGGTGAGCTCGCGGACGAGCGCGTACTGGGCATGGTTGGTGTCCTGGTATTCGTCGACCAGGAGGTGCCGGAACCGTCGCCGGTACAGCGCCGCCACGGCGGGGAAGGCGCGGAACAGGTAGACCGTCTCGCCGATCAGGTCGTCGAAGTCGAGGGCGCTGGCCGCGCGCAGCCGGCTCGTGTACTGCCGGAAGATCTCGACGAACATGACCTCCTGCGGGTCGCTCATGTTCGCGTTGCGGGCGTAGGAGTCGACATCCGCCAGCTCGTTCTTGAGCTTGGAGATTCTCGCGGACACGTTGCCGGGGGTGAAGCCGAGGGTGTCGGCGTCGAGGGACTTGATGATGCGTTTGAGGGTGACCTTGGTGTCGGCGGAGTCGTAGATGCTGAACGTGCTCGTCAGGCCCGCCTTCTCGGCCTCCCGGCGCAGGATGCGCACGCAGGAGGAGTGGAAGGTGGAGATCCACATTCCGTCGGCGCCCTGGCCGAGGATCGCCCTGACCCGGTCCCGCATCTCGGCGGCGGCCTTGTTGGTGAAGGTGATGGCCAGGATCTGGCTGGGCCAGGCCTCCCGGGTCTCGAGCAGGCTGGCGATGCGGCGGGTGAGCACGCTGGTCTTGCCCGAGCCGGCGCCGGCGATGATGAGCAGTGCGGGGCCGCGGTACTCGACGGCCTCGCGCTGCTGGGGGTTGAGCCCGTCGAGCAACGGGCTCCGGTATCTCTCTCCGCCGGCGGCACCCGGGCCGAAGCCGGGCCCGTCCATGATCACGGGCGTGGCAGTGGGGGCCGTGGTCGCGGGGGCGCTGTCCGGGGCTATGGGGGTCGTCATATCACTGTCAATTCTAGGTGTTGCCTCCGACACGCGGCCGCGTCAGAGCTCGTCCCTGACCATCACGGCGAGGTCGGGGTGGTCCACGAAGACCCCGTCGATCCCCGTGCGCATGATGGTCCGAAATTCCGTCAGCCAGTCGCCGTAGTCGGCCTTCAGCCTGCCCCGCCGGAACGACTTCGCCAGGAACCGGTTCTCGGGCCGCAGGGTCCAGCAGTAGATCTCCAGCCCGGCGGCGTGGGCCTGGTCGACGAGATCGGAGGCGCCGAGGACCCTCCCGGCCTCATCCGTCTCGAGGATGAGCGACTTGTCGACGCTGATGCCGTCGACCCGGCCGCTGAGCCCGTAGAGGCCCGCCCCGGTGAGGTAGTCGGCGTAATGCGGGGCCTTCGCCCCGAGCCGCGCCACCTGGTCGAACGGTTTGCCGCGCGCTTCGATGAGGTACACCCGTTTGCCGTAGATGCCGCGGGCGTAGATCCCGTCGAGCACGCCCTGCTCGAAGCTCTCGATCGTGAGGCGCCCGTCGGCCCCGTTCCAGCCGGCCGCGTTCACCTCCTCGGCGAACAACTCGTCCAGGGGCAGGCCGATCGAGTCGAAGTAGGTAGCGTGCTTGATCTCGGCGACCATCCCGAAGGCCCGCTTCTCATGCTCGGCCGCCCGGTCGATGATCTCGAAAACGTCTCGCAGGCGCAGGATCGGGAACCGGCCGTCGAAGGTGGCGCTGCTCCGGCGGATCTCGGGGATCCGCTCCCGGGCGCGGAGGGTGCTGAGTTCCGGCCAGGTGAAGTCCTCGGTGAACCAGCCGGTGAGTTCCTTACCGTCGAGTAGCTTCGTCGCGCGCCGGTCCGCGAACTCGGCGCGGGAGGCGACATCCGTCGTGCCGGAGATCTCGTTTTCGTGCCGCACGACGAGCACGCCGTCGCGGGTGGCCACGATGTCCGGTTCGACCGCGTCCGCGCCGAGCGCGAAGGCCAGTTCGTAGGCGGAACGGGTGTGCTCCGGCCGGTAACCGCTCGCGCCTCGGTGGCCAATGACGATCGGTTTCATTCCCCAAGATTAGCCGCGCGACTGCCAGAATCGACGCGTGACCATCGTGATCGAACCCGCCACGCGCGTGCACCGCCGGGGCGGCTATCGCGCGCGCTACCTGGCCGGCCTGGCCGCGGTGGTGCTGGGCGTCGCCGCCACCAACCTGACGAGCACGTACAGCCTGTTTTTCCTTCTCCTCGGACCGGCGGTGCAGCTGACCGGCTGGCTGGTGCTCCCCGGCGCGCTCTGGCGGCGCCTCGTTGTGATCGTGCCCGGCCTGGTGGCCGGCCTGGTGCTCATCGGCGGGGCCGACTTCGCCGGGGCGTGGGTCGTGCTGCTGGCCGGCTGGCTCCTCGTGCGACACCGCCCGGCGCTGAGCTACCTCGCCGTGCTGCCCCTCGTCGTCACGGTCTTCCTGCTCAAGTTCACGCTGAGCGAGTACAGCCAAAACTGGCTGGGCCTGCTGATCGGCGCGATCGTGACCGTCGGCTGCGCCTGGGCGGCCGCCTGGCTGGCGTCAATTAGGCCCGTACCGGGCATTTCCGAGCGGATGCCCAGCGTGTCTGAATAGAATCAACGTGGAACATCCCCCGGCGCCGACGTGGCGACGGCCGACACCCGACCGAATGTGAGCCAGGAAACCATGGCAACCTCCAACCCCGCCTTCTCGCGCAACGCCGCCTTCGGCGCGCCCGGTGCGCTGGCCTCGACCAAGGTACTCTCGCCCACCGAACTGCAGGACCTGTACAACGCCCCCGCCGCGGGCGCCCAGGACACCGACCGGATGAGCTACGAAGACACCATCGCGAAGACGACGCTGAGCTTCGCGCTGCTGCTCGTGGCCGCCGCCGCGTCGTGGTTCCTCACGCCGAGCATGATGTTCCTGCCCATCCTCGGTGCGATCGTCGGCCTCGTGCTCGGCCTGGTCAACACGTTCAAGAAGGAGCCGTCCCCGGGACTCATCCTCGCCTACGCGGTCGCCGAGGGCCTCTTCGTCGGCGGCATCTCGGTGATCTTCGAGCAGCTCTACCCGGGCGTCGTCGTGCAGGCCGTGCTGGCCACCCTCGTCGTCGTCGGCGTGACGCTCGCCCTGTTCGCGAACGGCAAGATCCGCGCCTCGAAGAAGGCCACCAAGGTCTTCATGATCGCGATGGTCGGCTACCTGGTGTTCTCGCTGGTCAACTTCGGCCTGGTCGCCTTCGGCGCCCTCGACAGCCCGTTCGGCCTGCGCAGCGCCGAGTTCATGGGCATCCCGCTCGGCCTGATCATCGGCGTCCTCGCCGTGATCATGGCCGCGTACTCCCTGGTGCTCGACTTCGACTTCATCCAGCGGGGCGTGAACAACCGCGCCCCCCGCAAGTTCGGCTGGTCCGGCGCCTTCGGCATCATGGTCACCGTCGTCTGGCTGTACGTGGAGCTGCTGCGCATCTTCGCGATCGCCCGCGACTAGCACCCCCGCAGGACAGACACGGCAGCACGGGCCGCCCCTCGGGGCGGCCCGTGCTACTTCCCGTCCCGCTGCTTCCCCGCCCGGCAAGCTCGGCACCGCGGCGGCACGGCGGAGAGGTGGAGAGGCGGAGAGGCTCAGTCGACGGCTTCGACCTGGGTGCGGATGTAGCTCTGCTCCCCGGAGGACAGCCGCACGACACCCGAATCGGCCGGAGGAGCCGTGCCGGCGAGGGCGTACACGGCCGCCAGCGCGGCCGGGCTGAGCTGCGCAGCCAGGTCGGCGAGGATCTCGTGCTTGAAGGTGACGTCCAGCGGAGGCCACCACCGCTCGATCGGGGGAAGGCCGTTGCTGTTCATGTCAGCCTCCTTTCAGGGCGAATGCATGCGGGACGCAGGGCGTGTAGGCGCGGGGCGCGAGGTGCAGCCGCGTAAGGCAGGGGATCGCCGCGGCGCTCAGCGCCCGCCGCGCAGTTCTCGATCGATGTCGGATTCGGTGATCGGCCGACGGTAGAGGGTGTTCCAGGCGTCGAGCCGCAGCGCCAGGCCCCAGCCGGCGAGCACCCAGCCGGGCCAGAAGTAGCCCCTCCCGGTGACCGCCCAGACCCCGACCAGGAACGCGTTGACCACCACGTAAGGACGATGTCGCCGACGAGCTTGCGTTTTCTCTCCAGCCGCCGCCGGGCATCCGCGCGTTCGGGCGGCGGGGCACCGAAGTCGTCGGGCGGAAGGGGCCGTCCCGGTTCGGCATTCATCGACATGGAGCCACCTCCTGCAACCGACACGGCGCATGTCATCTCCTCCGAAAGATACCCGCCCCGCGCCCCATCCACCATGCCCCGCTCACCACGCCCACAACACCCGCCGAACTGTGAGTTTGGCACCTTCGTTGGGCTCGGGAAGGTGCCAAACTCACAGTTCGGCGGAGGGGACCAGAGGCCAGGGGCCAGAGGCCAGGGGCCAGGGGGCCAGGGCTAGACGCTATGGGGTATTGAGCTGGGGCCTCCCGATCGCATAGACCGTGGGTTGCGGGCCGGGTGTGTCTGGCTCGTAGTGCCACATATGTGAGGGAG
>NZ_SOHC01000013.1:0-7431 GCF_004403955.1 Cryobacterium sp. TMT1-2-1 | reverse complement strand
GACCGCATCGATGAGCGCGCCGAGTTCCTCCAGGTGGACCGCGGCCGCTGTCAGCGGCTGACCCTGGTCGGTGGCGACACCCGGGTCAACGCCCGGGTTAGGGCCGGCCGGGAGTGCCCGACCGGGTGGTCCTTTGATGGTTTTCATACGCCAACGGTACGGCGAACCACCGACATTCCTCCGGCCCGAAACCAACCCTGACCGGCCCTTGTGCATAACTTCCGGCCCGCCCGACCTGTGGAGGACAGGCGCAGGCACGGCGCCACTCGCGCCGCGGCCCGGCGCACCCCTTGCGCAACACCAACACGCGATATATCGTGTTCAGATGAGACGCGATATATCGCGTGCAGATGTTTTGTAAGAATGAAGGAGCAGAAGTGGAAAAGTGGTTAGTCACCCCCGGGCAGACCAAGGTCATCGACGTCGAACTGGTGCGGAATCTCAAGGTCGGCATGATCGCCGGCAAGGTTGACGTGATCGGACACGACGAGCAGGGCGCCCGCGTCGAGGTGCACAGCGTGACCGGCAAGGACCTCAAGATCTCGATGGACGGCGACACCCTCGAGATCGACCACCCGCAGTTGCGCTGGGACAACTTCATCGACGTGTTCGCGTCGTTCCGCGGCACGGCCAGGGCGGACGTCAGCATCATGGTGCCGCGCGACGTGGCCTTGAAATTCGGTGTCATCTCGGCCAGCGCACTCGTCTCCGGGCTCCGCAACGGCGCCCGGCTGAGCACCGTCTCCGGCGACATCGTCGTGGATGATGTGGTCGGCGACCTGGAACTCAACGGCGTGAACGGCGAGATGTCGGTTCAGGGTCATGCGGGCAACATCACGGCGCACACGGTCTCGGGCGAGATCACCGCGAGCGGGAGCATCCGCCGCTTCTCCCTTGACGGGGTCAGCAGCGACGTCTTCCTCGACATCGAAGGCACGCCGGACGAGATCAACACCAACACCGTCAGCGGCAACCTCACCGTGCGCCTCGGCGCCGACGTGGCCACCCGCTACCGCCTCAACACGGTGTCGGGCACCCTGCAACTCGACGACCAGACCATCAAGGGCACGCTCGGCAAGGGATACGAGGCCAGCAGCGGCGCGCTCGACGGCGCCTGGCTGGAGCTCCGGGCGAACTCCGTCTCCGGCAATATCTCGGTCGTGCGCCGTGCCAATGGGAGCCAGTCTCCCGCCGGCGAGGGGTCGACGGATGCCTCCGGGCAGGCCCGGGCATGACCCCCGTCTTCGCGCACGGCAGCCTCCGCCTGTACCTGCTCAGCCTTTTGGCCGAGCAGCCGCGACACGGCTATGAGCTGATCCAGGCGCTCAGCGAGCGGTTCGGCGGCACCTACAGCCCGAGCGCCGGCACGATCTACCCGCGGCTGTCCAAGCTCGAGGAGGATGGGCTCGTCACCAAGTCGACCGACGGACGGAAGACGGTCTACGTGATCACGGATGCCGGCCGCACCGAGCTCGCCGCTCGCGCCGGTGAGCTCGACGCGATCGAGAGCGACGTGACGGATTCGGTCCGACGCCTTGCGGACGAGGTGCGGATGGGCGTCAACGCGGCGATGAAGAGCCTGCGGGCCGACCTCGCCTCGGCCGCCCGGCAGGCCAGGGACGAGTCGGCCGGCCAGGCCGGGCACGGCGCCACCTCGAACCAGCACACCGAGTCGAACCTGGCGCTGCACGAGGCCGACATGGTGCTGAATGAGTTCCGTCAGAAGTTGCGCGCGGACCTGCGCACTCAGGCCTCCCGCGGGCGCGTGCCGGCGGAAGCCGTTCCGGAACTCCGCCGGCGCCTCGCCGAGGTGCGCGCCGACATCCTCGCCTCGCTCACCCGGTAAGCCCCGTGAGGGGTCGCATATCGACCTTCGTTGCCCGCTGAAGGTCGATTTGCGACCCCTCAGGGGGGAAGGTCAGAGGGGGTGAGGTCAGGGGGGCCTCAGGGGGTTACGTCGGGGGCCACGCCGGGCGTCGGGTGGTAGATCATCGTTCGCTCGCCGGAGCGGTCCACCTCGTGCAGAGACATGAGTTCACCGCAGATCGGGCAGACGGACCGCGCCTTCTCGGCCCGCACCTCGGCATCCGGCACGTCGGTGTACGGCCCGAGCGGCGGCGGCCCGATCCAGGGCAGCAGGGTCCGGTTGAGCCAGGCGGTCAGGCTTCCACGCTCTCGTGCAGGTTTGCTTAGTGCCATAACCGTTAGTCTACTAACCAATGGGACGGTGAACGCCGCCCGCGATTGGAGACGTCGATGGCCACGGATGAGTCGAACCTGCTCCGCCTCGAAAACCAGGTCTGTTTCGCCCTCGCGATCGCCTCCCGCAGCGTGATCTCGGTGTACCGGCCGATCCTCGAGCCCTATGGCCTGACGCATCCGCAGTACCTGGCGCTGCTGGCGCTCTGGGAGCGGAGCCCCCGGTCGGTGAAAGACCTCGGCGCCGAGCTTCGTCTCGATCCGGCAACGCTTTCACCACTTCTCAAGCGGCTGGAGGCGGCCGGCCTGGTCACCCGAAACCGCAGCGTGGTCGACGAACGCCTGCTCGAGGTCGCGCTGACCGAGGCCGGTGCGGACCTCCGCAGTGAGGCCGAGACGATCCCCCCGCGCGTGATCGACAGGCTCGGGATGACCATGGACGAACTCGAGGCCCTGCGGGTCTCCCTGTGGCGAGTGATCGACGCCGCCGGGACTCCGTAACGGATCGCGTGCGACTCCCCGCTGTGGCGCGCCGGTCCTGCAGCATTTGACAGGGGGGTGCAACAGAGTAGTGTCGTCCCTCGTGGCACCAGAGGGAACCCCCAAAATACCGGAAACGCGTTCACCGAAACGGTGGATCATCGGCGATCCGCTGCCGAGCGAGCACCTCGAGGGCCAACTGCTCCCCAAGCACCTCGCCCTGCCGATCTTTGCGAGCGACCCGCTGTCGAGCGTCGCGTACGCCCCGCAGGAACTTTTGATGATCCTCACCCTCGGCGGGCTCGCCTTCCTGAGCTTCGCGCCGTGGGTCGCCGGCGTCGTCGTGCTGCTCCTGATCACCGTCGTCGCGTCCTACCGGCAGCTGATCAAGGCCTACCCCTCCGGCGGCGGTGACTACGAGGTCGCGCACAAGAACCTCGGCGAGAAGGCCGGCCTCGTCGTCGCATCCGCCCTGCTCGTCGACTACGTGATGACGGTCGTCGTCTCGGTCGCCAGCGGCGTGGACAACATCATCTCCGCGATCCCCGAACTCAATCCGTTCCGGGTCGAGATGGCCGTCGTGTTCGTGATCCTGCTCGCCGCGGTCAACCTGCGCGGGGTGCGGGAGTCGAGCAAGGCCTTCGCCCTCCCGACCTACCTCTTCATCGCCAGCGTCGTCGTCATGGTCGTCGTCGGCCTCACCAGGACGATGCTCGGCGATGCCCCGGTGGCCGAATCGGCCGGATTCGACGTAGAGGGCGAGAACCTGGCCCAGACCGCGTTCATCCTGTTGCTGCTGCGCTCCTTCGCCAGCGGATGCAGCGCGCTCACCGGCGTCGAGGCAATCGCCAACGGGGTGCCGGCATTCAAGCACCCGAAGGTCAAGAACGCGCAGTCGACGCTCGCCCTGATGGGCGGCATCGCCATCGTGCTGTTCATCGGGCTCACCACCCTCGCGCTGATTGCGCAGGTGCATTACGCGGAGAACCCCTGCGACCTGATCGGCTGGGACGAGTGCGCGACGAATCCGCAGCGCAGCCTGATCGCCCAGATCGCCGCCGCCACCTTCGGCAACAACTCGATCATGTTCTTCGTGTTGCAGGCCACAACCGCGGCCATCCTGCTGCTGGCGGCCAACACCGCCTTCAACGGTTTCCCGCTGCTCGGATCGGTGCTGGCGAAGGACTCGTACGCGCCGAAGTCGCTGAGCACCCGCGGCGACCGCCTGATCTACTCCAACGGCGTGCTGATCCTGGCCCTGGCGGCCATCATCATCATCATCGTCTACCGGGCGAACCTGACGCTGCTGATCCAGCTCTACATCATCGGCGTCTTCGTCTCCTTCACCCTGGGCCAGACCGGCATGGTCAAGCACTGGATCGCCCTGCTCCGCAAGAATCCGCCGAACCGCGGAGAGATCATCCGGAGCATGTCGATCAACGCGTTCGGCGCGCTGCTCACCGGGGTCGTGCTCATTGTCGTGACCGTGACGAAGTTCACGCACGGCGCCTGGCTCGTGTTCCTGCTGATGCCGGTGCTCTTCGTGCTCATGCTCGGCGTCAACCGCTACTACCGGGATGTCGCCAAGGAGATCGAAGTCGACCCGGTGACCACCTTCGGATCCAAGGGCGACCACGCGATCGTGCTCGTGGGCAAGATGCAGAAGCCCGTGCTCAAGGCCCTCGACTACGCCATCGCCGCGCGGCACGAGAGTCTCGAGGCCGTGCACATCTCGATCGACGACCAGGAGACCAAACAGCTCAAGCGAGACTGGGTGAAGCAGAACATCCAGGTGCCGCTGCGCATCGTCTCCTCGCCGTATCGCGACATCAGCTGGCCGCTGATCAGCTACATCAAGGATCGCCGCGAGGAGCACGGCTCCGAGGTCGTCACGGTGTACACGCCGATTTACATCGTCGGGCACTGGTGGGAGAACCTGCTGCACAACCACAAGGCCAGGCGCCTGCGCCAGAAACTCATGCTCGTGCACGGCGTGACCATCGCACTCGTGCCGTGGCTGCTGGACTCCTCTGAACTCATCTACGGGCGCCGATCCCGGCCGATCCCCGGCCAGGACCGTCGCGGCGAGCCGGTGCGTCCGCGCCCGGTGCCGCGCAAGCCGCTGACACCGGCCGCGGTGGAAGCGGCGAATCGGGCTGCCGCGACGGCGAAGCCCCCGGTCGTCGGCTCGACCCCGCCGCAGTCCCGGCCGTCGGCGTCGCGCCGTCGGAAGCGCAAGTAAACCAGATGCCGCTCGCGCTGGCAGCTTTCCTCGGCGGCGTGCTCGGCACCGGCCTGCGCCTGGCCACCGACCTCGTTTTCCCGCATGCGGATGCCGGCTTCCCGGCCGGCACGCTCGGCGTCAACGTGCTCGGGGCGCTCATGCTCGGCTGGCTGGTCGGCGGGCTGTGGACGCGCCCGGGCATTCCCCGCTGGTTGAAGGTCGCGCTCGGTCCCGGCCTGCTGGGATCGTTCACGACGTTCTCGGCCGTGACGGTGTCGCTTGTGGAGCAGTCCTCCGCCGGGCTGTGGGGACTCGCGGGCCTCTACCTCCTGGCCACCCTCGCCCTCGGCTTCGGCGCCGCGGCGTTCGGCCTCTGGGCGGGCAGCCGGCTCGCCCACCGGCCGATCCCGGTCGAGATACCCGACGACGGGAGCACGCTGTGAGCGGCTGGGTCGCCCTGAGCGTGCTGGCCTGCGGGGGCGGGGCAGCGGTCATCCGTTACCTCGTGTCCCGGGCGCTGCCGGTGCGGCCCGGTCACATCCCCGGCGGCGTGCTGCTCGTGAACGTGACGGGCGCGATGATCGGCGGCGCGGCGCTCGGGCTCGCCGAGCGGGCGGCCATCTCCGAGGACCTCCGACTGATCATCCTGACCGGGGTGTGCGGCGGCCTCACCACCTTCAGCACCTGGAGCGTCGAAACCCTCGAGCTCGTCGACAACGGACGCTGGCGGGCCGGCCTGGTCAACGTCGGCGTCACCCTGCTGCTCGGCGTCGTCGCCTGCGCCGTCGCCTACCTCCTCGCCCGCTAGGTTTCCCCCCGCACCTCCCCCGCGAAACCGCAGTTGTGCGCGTTATTCGTGCGTTTTAGCGCGCACAACTGCGGTTTCGCGGGGGCTGAGGTCAGAGCAGGGCCATGACCTGGCGGGCGATCACGCGACCCGCCCTGGCCGCACCGATCGTGCTCGCCTGCGGTCCATAGCCGGCGAAGAATATGCGCGGGTCGGTCCAGGATGCCCCGGCGCCCACCGTCACGCCGCCGGCCTTCTCCCGTAGCCGGAGCGGTGCCAGATGGCGGAGCTCGGGGCGGAACCCGGTGGCCCAGACGATGGCGTCTGCCTCGGTGAACCGGCCGTCCGCCCAGCGCACGCCGTGCGGTTCGATCGCCTGGAACATGGGCTCGGCAACGAGCAGGCCGCGCTCGATTCCGGCCGCGATGCGCCGGCTGACCGGGACGCCGGTACCGCTGACGATGCTGGGCAGGGCGCGGCCCGAGCGGGCCGCCTCGTCCTGGGCGGCGACCGCTGCCGAGGCTCCCTCGAGGTCGAGCTCCCCGGTGTGCACCCAGTCGATGGGTCGGCGCGCCGCCCAGGTCAGCTCCGCGGCGACACCCTCCAGCTCGAGCAGGAAACCGATGGCCGAGGTGCCGCCGCCGACCACGACGACCTTCCGGCCGGCGAAATCCTCGGCGGAGGTGAAGGTCGCGGTGTGCACCTGCTGCCCGGCGAAGGACTCCGCCCCGGGGTAGTGCGGCAGGAAAGGAGCCCCCCAGGTTCCGCTGGCATTGACGAGGACATGGGCGCTGATCTCCTGGTCGCCGTATGCCGCGGACCGGGTGGAGACGACGAGGTCCGCCCCCCGGTTGGCCACGGAGGTGACGCTCACCGGCCGCACCACCCGAAGATCGAAGTGCGCCTCGTAGCGGTGGTAGTACTCCGCGACGACCTCGCGCGCGGGCCGCGACCGGTCCGCGGTGTCGAAACTGATCCCGAGCGCGCTCATGCCGGGCAGGTCGTTGACCCGGTGGGCGGTGCCGAGGCGGAGGGCCGGCCAGCGATGCTGCCAGGCTCCGCCGGCATCCGGGCCCCGATCGAGGACGACAAAGTCCGTTCCGGCGACGAGATGGAATTTGCGCAAGTAGTGGGCGACGGACAGTCCGGCCTGCCCCGCGCCGATGATGACGACGGGCACGGTCAACTGGCTCGCCATCACACCTCATTCCAGCATCCGCGCCTGTGAACGGCGTCGGCGAGCGCTTGCGCCCATCATGCTAAACTAGCGCCTAGATTTCACCATTCCGTTCGGCAACTCCCGAGTGACTCATTCCTCACTTGGCCTGGCATCGTTAGGGGGTCACGCATGGGGCGCGGCCGTCAAAAAGCAAAGCACACCAAGGTTGCCCGCGAGCTGAAGTATTTCAGCCCGGACACCAACTACAACGCGCTCGAACGCGAGCTCACGGGGCATCCGGTCACTGATCCGCGCCTCGATGAGGACCTGGCCAAGTGGCCTGAGTACGACGCGCCCAAGCCGGATACCGACGACGAGTACGTGGACACCTACGCGACCGAAGACGAGCAGAAGCGCGCCTAGGGCGTGTCTCCTAATCGAATCGTGATTCGTTTGGGAGGGTGGAGGGATGTCGCGTACTGATCTCCTGACCGATGACCAGTGGGCTCGGATTGAATCGTTGATGCCGAGCTCGGATGGCAGTGCGGGGCGACCGTTCCGGGATCATCGCTCGATCGTGGA
>NZ_SOHC01000068.1:0-6962 GCF_004403955.1 Cryobacterium sp. TMT1-2-1 | reverse complement strand
CTCGATCACGGCCCACGCCTCATCAGAAACCACATCACGCTCATGCATGATCAATGGTCGCCCAGGCGCACCCGAAATCACTTGATCAACACGCCCTAGAGGCCCTTGCCGCCGGTGACCGGCAGGACCGCGCCGGAGATGTACGATCCCTCGTCGGAGGCGAGCAGCACGTAGGCAGGGGCGAGTTCCGCGGGCTGGCCGGCGCGGCCAAGTGGGGTGTCTTGCCCGAAGGTCGGCAGCTTTTCGGGCCAGCCGGTGGCGGGGATGAGCGGGGTCCAGATCGGTCCGGGCGCCACCGCGTTCACACGGATGCCCTTCGGGCCGAGTTGCTCGGCGAGTGCCTTCGTGAACGCGACCTGCGCCGCTTTTGTCATCGCGTAGTCGATGAGCGCCGAGGACGGGTTGAATGCCTGGATCGACGTGGTCGAGATGATCGACGCGCCGGGCTGGAGATGCGGGATCGCTGCCCCGGCGATCCACATCATCGAGTAAAGGTTGGTGCGGAAGACGCGGTCGAACTCCTCGGTCGGAATCGTCTCGAGCCCGTCCCGGTTCTTCTGGTACGCGGCGTTGAGCACGACGATGTCGAGACCGCCGAGCGCCTCCACCGTCTGGTCGACGACGCTACGGCAGAAGCCCTCCTCCTGCACGTCGCCCGGGATCGAGGCGGCCACGCGCCCGGCCTCGGTGACGAGGCGGAGGGTCTCGTCCGCGTCGTGCTGCTCCTCAGGCAGGTGGACGATCGCGACGTCGGCGCCCTCGCGCGCGAACGCGATCGCCACCGCCCGTCCAATGCCGGAGTCGCCCCCTGTGATGAGCGCGCGACGGCCCTCAAGTCGGCCCGAGCCCTGGTAGCTAGACTCGCCGTGGTCTGGCAACGGATCGGTTCGATCGGTGAGCCCGGGCTGCTCCTGTTCCTGCTTCGGGAAGCCGCCGGACTTGTAGCGGGAGCGGGGGTCGATGAGCGCAGCCATACCTCTAGCCACTCACTGATGGGACCTCTAGCCACTCACTGATGGGATGCCAAATCAAGCCCCTTGCACGATCTTGACAACGGCGTATCGTCGCAAACATGCCAGGTGAACGGAACAGAATCCAAAGGTCTACGGCCGATCGGCGGGGACGCGCTCCCGTGACTGACCCCAAGGATGGCCCGGGCGATGTGGATCAGGCGGCGGTCGGCTAGCCCGAGGAGTCGTTCGGTTCAGCCTGGGGCGCCAACGACGAACTCACGACCGGCGACGCATCGATGAACGCGAACCGCGGCTTATCGGGCTGGGAAAGGAAATGCAGATGGGACGTCATTCGATAAACCACCACCTAGAGTTCGGCGACCGCGCCGCGCCGTCGTCGGATACTCCGGCATCTCCGTCGCCCGCGGCGTCGGACGCCCCTCGGCCGTTCGAAACTGCGCCCGCGGCGGCGCCAGACGAGCCGGACGACCACTCGGTGCCGCAGACCGGCGGCACCGGGAGCTCCCCCGTACACGCGCTGGTCTGATGGCGATGTTCGGCCCCGAGGGCAGCCAGCCCAACGACCCCGACGGTCTGATGAACGATCAGGTGATGCCCACTGCGGATGGTCAGATGGCCTCGAACACCACGGAGGAGGTCGTCCCCCCGAAGTCGGACCGCTCCGCGGCGGAGGACCGGGGAACTCGGAGTTCGAAGCCCAGGAGGGCAGGCGCGAGGAGACGGCAGGCGCGCCCGCCGTGAGCGTGCCGAGCGACGGCAAACTCGACGGTCGGCGACGAGCCGACATAGGCGGGCGCGACGACCCGACGATGATGAGCCATCATCGTCGGCCTCGGTGAAGCGCCTCCATCTCCCTACTCGAGCACCGTCCGGGGTGTGAGCGAAGCGCTCGAGCGTTGGGCACGCGGACGACGATGGCCGCGTTCCGCTGCCGGGCATGAGAGAGCCAGCCGCTACGGCAGCGTGCTCCCCCGATCTGCAAACACCCCCGCGCTAGATCCGAGTCTGACGAAGCGAGGAATTCGCTCAGCGTCGTCCACCGTTCGAGTCGTCACGTTCGATCGCGACGTACTGGTCGAGGAGGCGGAGCGCCCGCGTCGCCATGTTGCCGCCTTCCGACCGCTCGATCTCGAGCGCCGTGCGCATCGCGTCGATCTTCTTCCCCGCGGTGCTCAGCGGCGGTAGGAGCGGCACGGCGGGATCGGTGTGGAAATGAAGGACGTAGGGACGATCGCTCGCGAATGCGCGATCCCAGGCGTCGCCGAGCTCATCCCGCATTCTCACGACCTCGCCGGCGAGGCCGATAATGCGGGCGTGTTCGGCGTACGGGAAGGCCGGGAGTGCTTGGCTCGCCGGGAATCGCGGCGAGCCCTCCTCGCGTTGCTCCCAACTCACTTCGGCGAGGTCTCCGTTGTCGAACACAGCCACAATGAAACGCGGGTCGGGCCAGCCCTGCCACCGCGAGGCGACAGTCACGAGCTCGGCGATTCCTGTCATCTGCATCCCACCATCGCCGGCGAGGACCACGACTGGCCGGGCGGGGTCCGTCAGCTTCGCTGCGATGCCGTAGGGCAGCCCGCATCCCATGCTCGCCAGGGTGGATGACACGTGCGCCTGAACGCCGGGAGGAAGCTGTAGCTGGCGGGCGTACCAGTAGACGACGCTGCCGACATCGAGTGCGAGGGCGGCATCGCCGGGGAGGCGGCCGTTGAGGGCCATGACCACGGCCTCGGGATTCAGAGGATCCGCATCGACCTCGGCACGCGCCACGCGGATCCGATGCCACCGGCGCACGGCATCGTGCACTCGCGAGCTCCAACACTCCCGATTCCTCAGGCGTACCAGCGACAGTAGCGAGCGCAGCGCGGGCTCGGCATCCGACGTGATCGCTACTTCGACGGGATAGCGGTTGCCGATGGCTGCGGGGTCGATGTCGATCTGCACGGCACGTGCCTGGCCTGGTGCCGGATAGAACTCTGTCCAGGGGTCGTTTGAGCCGACGATGAGGAGGCAGTCGCACTCGCCGAGAAGTTCGGCACTCGCGGTGCTGCCGAGATGTCCCATCGTCCCCGCCACCAGCGGATGGCTCTCATCGACGTATGGCTTGCCGAGAAGGCTGGTGACGATAGCTGCACCGAGCGACTCGGCGAGTTCGATGACGGCCTCTTTCGCTTCGGCGGCGCCACGCCCGACAAGCATGACGGGTCGCTCGCCGACTGAAAGCAGCTCCGCTGCGGCGCGGAGCTGATCCGAGCTGGACCGCACCTCCGGAGGGGAGTACGTGGCGCTCGTCACGACGACGCCGTGCTCGTGGGGGTGCTCGGGGGCGTCCGCGGACTGGACATCGTGGGGAAGGATGACGACAGCCGGACCGCGGCGGCTTAGCGCCTTGCGGAAGGCGCGATCGATCACCATCGGGATCTGCTCGGCCGATGAAACTTGCGCGACGTACACGGCGACATCGGCCATGAGGGTCGCGATGTCGACTTCCTGCATGTAGCCGGAGCCGAGCACGCTCCTGTGCTGCTGCCCGACGAGGGCAACCACGGGAGCCCCGTCGAGCTTGGCGTCGTAGAGGCCGTTGAGCAGGTGCACCGCTCCCGGTCCCTGGGTGGAAACGATCACGCCGACCGTGCCGCCATACTTGGCCTCGCCGACCGCCATCAACGCGGCGTTCTCCTCGTGACGCGCCTGGATGAACGTCGGTCTGCCGTTCGCACGCCGGAGTGCGTCGAGGAGACCATTGACGCCGTCGCCGCTGTAACCGTAGACCCGCGCGACCCCCCAGTCCCGCAGCCGCCGCACGATGAGATCAGAGACTGTGAGTCCCTGGTGCTCATTTTCCTCCGTCATCGCACGCCCCGTGGGTTCGGGCCGATGCGGAGCAGGGCCGGGCTCACGGCTCGTCGAGTTTGCCCGAGCTGCCCGCGCTCGTGAGTTGCTGCAGGTCTTCGGGCAGGACTCCCCGAACCGTGTCCATGACAAGACTTGCTGCTTCGTCGATCACTTCGAACACGACTCGCGCGAGGTAGGCAGCCTGCGGATCGTCGACGCCGGCACGGTCGCTGATCCGATGGATGAACTCGTCGCGGTCGAACCGTTCGCCAGACTCATGCAGTGGGTCGGCTGCCACCCGCCGCAGGTTCTCGCCCACCTCATGGGGAAGCTGCGCCGCAAGGTTATCCGCGAGGCCAGCGGGTATCCGCTCGGCAAGAGTCTCAAGGGTCGAACGGACTGCACGGGCCGCATCTGCTCGAGTGCTGAGCCGTGCCCGGTTCTGCACCTGGCCCATCAGCGTGTCCTCGTCCATCACCACTCCTCGTTACTTGCGCGCCATCTGATCCGAACGACGAGTTAGGTCGAGGGTCGCGACGGAGGCTCGAGCGACCTCAGGTCAGGTCTCCTCGCCTTGGAGTCGTTCAGCCAGCATCCGCTTGCCCTGTTCGCCGGCCTTGCGATTGTTGTGCTGGATCTTGCTGAACCATTCAGCAAGATCGCTGTCACCCTCGCGCTCCGCGTCCTGGATGTAGGTGTCCAGCTTCCAGATGTTGTACAAGGAAGCCTCCAGCGCCCAGATCAGGTTGTAGTTCTTGTCCCGTACGGGGCTCTCCGGTTCGTTCGCCATGTCGGTCGTCTCCTGCCAGTCGCGGCATATCACCTTCGTCGGATAACTCCATCGTGAAACATCACCAAGCTAAGAACAACGGGGTTGCATCGGTCGCATCGACGGCGTAGCGTCAAAATGCGAGAAGAGGTGAAAACCACAGATCGCATAGGAAGGCTCCACGTGGTCTAGTGCCACTGGAGCCTTTCGCTATTTGAGGCGGGTTCTCCTGCGCCCGTCCTGGGAAGGGGCGAGGGTGATGCGTGCTGATCGACTGGAAGGGCCTGAGACAACGTGGGTGATCGTGCTCGACACCGGTGACGAGGTCGTCGAGTCCCTCACCTCCTTCGCCCGCGAGCGAAGGATCCTCGGTGCCTCGATCAGAGCTATCGGCGCATTCTCGTCGGTTCGGCTGGCCTACTTCGAGTGGGATTCCAAGCAGTACCGCACGTCGGTGGACCTGAGCGAGCAGCTTGAGCTCGTCTCGCTGATTGGCGACATCGCCGAGAAAGATGGCGAGCCGCAACTCCACGCGCACGCTGCGGTCGCTCTCGCGGACGGGCGGGTGCTCGGCGGACATGTGCAGACGGCCATCGTGCGGCCGACCTGCGAGGTGATCCTCACGGCGACCCCCGAGCCGCTTCGCAAGAAGGTGGATCCCGAGACCGGGCTCGCGTTGATCCGACCCTGAGCACCGGCCGGGTCGAAACGAGTGCTCCTCCGGCCTGGGCGCAGCCCGCATTCCTGGGCGTTCGGGGGAGATCGGCGCCGGCGCCGAGCCTCGCGCCTAGCGTTCATAGGTATGGACGAGAGCGGAGAACGAGGAAACACCACGCACGGTCCGGAACTGGACGACAAGCTGAAACAGGAGACCGGCGGGATGACGCAGGGACATGGCGCGCCGCACGCCGAGCCGTTCCGCGAGACCGAGCCCCTCCCCGACGACACCGACGCACCCGAGGTGGATCGGGCATTCCGTCACGAGCCGCCCGATGGCTCAACCCATGGCTGAGCTCGCCGACCTGCTCACCCGTCCGGGAACCTGGACAACGCTCTACATCGATGGGCCGGACGGGTCACCCGCGCCCGAGCGGGATGCGCGCCGGACGTCGATCCGCGATCGGATGCTGAGGGCCGGTACACCGGAGCCGGACGTGGAGGTGGCGCTGGAGCTGCTGACCGACGACGGTCCGCCCGCCCCTTCGAGCCTGACCATCCTTGTGCGGGACGGCACGGTCGAGCTGGACGAGTTCCACCCCCGGGGCGCGGATCGGGCCGGAGGTCGTGACGCACGGTCGAGTGCCGCGCATCGTCCCGCTACTGCGGGAGCGCGCCCAAGACGTCCCGTTCCTGATCGTGGAGGTGGGGCGTGAAGGCGGGCGGCTGCGTCTGTCGCACGGGCGCCCCGAGGCGGTCGACCGCGAGCCAGGATTGGCTCGGATCGCGTTAGGCCCGAAGAAGCATCAGACACCCACCGTTGCGGCGACTATTCCCGCGGTAATCACCGAGACGATCGCGATCGCGATCAGTCCCGCGGCCAAGAGCCGGAGACGCCGACGTCCCCGAGAAACTGTCACTCGGACCACGAGCATCCCGCCGTACAGGGCGGCCACTGTAATCGCCCCGGTCAGGGCCACTCCGCTCGGCGGCAGGCTGGTCATGGGGATGAGCACACTGAGCGCAATCGCAGTGAACAACGCTCCCACAACGAGCCAGCTGCGACCCGACGAAGTGGTCAGGGCAGGCTGGCTGGTTACCCGAGTGGGATCAGACACAACAGCTCAGCGCCTCGTGGTTTTGCCAGCCACGCCCGCTCGCCGACGAAGCCAAGCCCCCATCGCCGTGGCCAAGAAGAGTACGACTGCGATGATCGCAAGCCAGAAGAGTCCCTTGATCGTGAAGCCGATGATCGCAAGCACTAACCACAGCACGAGCAGGAAGATGATGAAACCGAACATAACCCGAGGTTACGCCGACAAGATTGGACAGCCCAGGGCCTTGCGCCACCGGCGGATGCGGCCTACGTACATGGATGGAACGACCCGGCCAAGCAGGCCACGAAAGAGCGAGGCGTGCGAAGCCCTCGGTCGCCATCCACGCGCGACCCGCCGCTTGAGTTGGCGAAAGTGCAGCCCGTGTACCCGGATGGCCTGTCGATGTTGCATGAACGAACAGGATGCCCAGGACGTTGCTGTCGTACTGAGTGATGTTCGCCATCGGCAGCCCGAACCCGGCGAGCAGTGGGGCGCCACCTTCCACGCCGTTATCGCCTGAAGCGCAGTTGCACACGCCCTGATATGGGGTGTGGTTTGTCAAGTGGGCAGGGGTGAGCGGCGCCCTCGCCCGTCGGTGGGACGCCGCTCGTTCCGGTCGCGTGGGTGGTG
>NZ_SOHC01000072.1:0-6621 GCF_004403955.1 Cryobacterium sp. TMT1-2-1 | reverse complement strand
GCCGGGTTCAGCGCGGCCATGGGCCAGGCGTTGTTCCTGCCGGCGGCCGTGGCCCTGCTCGGCGCGCTCGCCGTGGCCTTCTTCGCCCGGCCGAAGGCGCCGACCTGGGGGCCGCGGGCCGCCGCGGCCGCGCCCGCTGCCGCCGACGTTCAAGCGGAATAGGTGCCGAATCGGACACCTGTCGCCGGTGTGCCGGCCACGGCCGTCCGGTAGGGCAACAGCCAGCCCAGGGCGCGGGTAGCCCCGCCGCTCAGCCCGCGACGCGGGCGGCGATGTCGGTGCGGAACTGCGAGCCGGCCAGCGTGATCTCGCCCAGCGCCTGGTAGGCGCGCGCGCGCGCCTCGGCGAAGCCCGAGCCGGTGGCGACGACGCTGAGCACCCGGCCGCCGGTGGCGACGAACGAGTCGCCGCGGGCGGCGGTGGCGGCGTGCGCGATCGTGACCCCCGGCACGGCGGATGCGGCATCCAGCCCCGAAATCACGCGCCCGGTGACCGGCGCCTCCGGATAGTTCTCGCTGGCGAGCACCACGGTCACGCAGGCCTCGTCAGAGAACTCCGGTCGGGCCAGCCCGCCGAGCGATCCGGTCGCCGCCGCCAGCAGCAGGCCGGACAGCGGGGTGAGCAGGCGCGGCAGCACGACCTGGGTCTCGGGGTCGCCGAAGCGGGCGTTGAATTCGATCACCCGGATGCCGGCATCCGTCAGAATGAGCCCGCAGTAGAGCAGCCCGATGAACGGGGTGTCCTCGTGGGCGAGGCGGCGCACCGTGGGTAACGCGATGGTGTCGATGACCTCGTCGACGAAGGCCTGCTCGCTGCCGAATTCGGCGTCGAGCCAGGGCAGCGGCGAGTAGGCGCCCATGCCGCCGGTGTTCGGGCCGGCGTCGTTGTCGCCGAGCCGCTTGTAGTCCTGGGCGGGGGAGAGCGGCAGCACGGTGTGGCCGTCGCTGAGCAGGAACAGCGAGACCTCCGCTCCGTCGAGGAACTCCTCGATCAGCACGCTGCCGTGCTGCAGCCACTGCGTGGCGTGGGCGACGGCGGCGGGGCGCTCGCTCGTGACCAGCACGCCCTTGCCGGCGGCGAGGCCGTCGGCCTTGACGACGTACGGCGCCCCGAACTCGTCGAGGGCGGCCCTGGCCTCGGCGAGTGTTCCGGCGCGCACGGCGCGACCGGTCGGCACGCCGGCCTCCTCCATGATGTGCTTGGCGAACGTTTTACTGCCCTCGAGGGCGGCGGCGGCCTTACCGGGACCGAAGACCGGGATGCCGCGGGTGCGGAGCGCGTCGGCGACGCCGGCAACGAGGGGCGCCTCCGGGCCGATCACCACGAGGTCGATGTTGTTTTCGATCGCGTAGTTGGTGACCGAGGATGCGTCGGTCGCATCGAGCGGCACGACTGGGACGTCCGCGGCGATGCCGGCGTTGCCCGGCGCGGCCACGACGTGGTGGCGCGGCTCCTCGCGGAGCAGCGCGGTGATGATGGCGTGCTCGCGGGCACCGGAACCGAGGACCAGAATTCTCACGCGTTCAGGCTAGCCGATCCGGCCGCGCGCGTCCCCTCCCGCGTCACGGCCCGACGCGGCCGGCCGGGTGCCGGTCGGGTGCCGGTCGGCCGTGATCGGCGCGCTGTCCGACTTCCCGGCCGGACCGGGCAGACTGGACCCATGGCCAGGGCGAGGATCGACGATGCGGCGGGCACGGCCGCCGTGCGGGAGTGCGGGGCGGATGCCGGGGGCGCGAGCCGGGACATCCGTGCGCTGGCGGTTCGCTACACGCTGCAGCTGCTCGCAGAGAAGGCGAGCGGCAACACCGTGGAGGTGCGGGTGCCGCCGTTCGGCGCCGTGCAGTGCGTTGCCGGCCCGCGTCACACCAGGGGCACGCCGCCGAACGTCGTCGAAACGGATGTCGCAACCTGGCTCGCCCTCGCCACCGGGTCGCTCGGCTGGTCCGACGGGGTGGCGACAGGGCGCATCCACGCGTCCGGCCAGCGGGCGGATCTCGCCGGCGAGCTGCCCCTGCTCTGACGCCGCCGGGAGGAGCTCACACGCCAGTCATGCTCGGCCCGACGTTGACTTGCGGACAAACACCCTTCCCCGGGCCAACGAAGGTACTTTCTCCGCATCTCAGCCGGGGAAATCCCCAGGATGCGCGCGGGCTCAGCCCAGGATCGCGGCGACCTCTGCCTCGGTCGGCATCGAGCTGGTTGCTCCATGCCGGGTGACCGACACTGACGAGGCGACGGTCGCCCAGCGCACCGCCTCGACCATCGCGGCCTCGCTCGGAGCCGACCCGGCGGCTGTAGCCGCACCCGAGGCAGCCGCACCCGAGGCCGCCGGCCCCGCACCTGCACCCGCACCTGCACCCGCACCTGCACCCGCACCTGCCCCCGCGGCCGCCCCCGCAGTCGAAACCGCCAGCCGCGCCACGAGCGCACCGACGAAGGTGTCCCCGGCCGCCGTCGTATCGACCGCGCGCACCGGGCGGGCCGGGGCCAGCCCCAGCACGGCGCCGTCATACGCGACGACGGATCCCTCGGCGCCGAGCGTGACGATCGCCCAGGTCTTGCCGGCGCTGAGCAGCTCCGCCGCGCGAACCGGGTCCGGCTCGCCGGTGAGCTCGGCGGCCTCGATCCGGTTGGGCACGACGAGGTCGACCGAGGCGAGGAATCCGCTGGGCAGCGGAACGACCGGCGCGGGCGTGAGCACCGTGAAGACGCCCGCGGCCCTGGCTGCAGCGATGGCTTCCACGAGCACCGGCACCGGCAGCTCGCACTGCATCACGAGGAACGCCGACGCTTCGATGGTCGCCCGCTGCTGGGCGGTCAGGGCCGTCACCGTGCTGTTCGCGCCCGACACCACGACGATCGAATTCTCCCCCGAATCGACCACGGAGATGTGCGCGGTGCCGGTCGGCGCGGGCGACGAGGCGAGCCCGTCGGCCCGGATGCCTTCGGCCGCGAGCAGCGCACGAAGCTCGGTCCCGTAGGCGTCGGCTCCCACGGCGCCGAGGAAGTCGACCGAGCCGCCGAGCCGGGCGGCGGCGACGGCCTGGTTGAGGCCCTTGCCGCCCGGCACGGTGGTGAAGCCCGATCCGAAGATCGTCTCGCCCGGCCGGGGGAGCCGCTCCTGATGCACGACGAGGTCCATGTTCGCGCTGCCGAGTACCGCAATTCTGTTCACCGGGACAGTCTGCCAGTGCCCGCCCCTGACGGCGCCTGCACCCTGCCAGTGCCCGCACCTGCCGGCGCCCGCACCTGCGCCGGAGTACAGAGGCGAGGGACGTGCGAGAATGAACAGGTGACTTCCCCCGGGCCGACCGACTCCGACGCGGCAACCACCGTGACGGTGCACCGTTCGCCGCGCTACTTCAGCTTCATGATCGTCGGCGCCGCGCTCGGGGCGATCCTCGCCCTCGTGTTCACCGTCACCTTCCCGGAGAATGAGGACTTCGACCGATCCCAGGTCTTCGGCTTCCTGCTCCTCGCGGGCGTTGCGCTCGGCGTTGCGCTCGGCAGCCTGGTCGCGCTCATCCTTGACCGACTGTTCCGGCGAACGACCGCACAGGCCGTCTCGGATAGACTGAGCACCACCGAAAATACCGAAAAAACCGAGTAACACACTCAAGTAAGGGGCTGCGGCTTGGCCGGTGGCGACGGACTATTAGGTCACGATCTTCTTCCTGGTGAGAAGGGCCCGCAGGATGCCTGCGGCGTCTTCGGCGTCTGGGCTCCCGGCGAAGAGGTGGCCAAGCTCAGTTACTTCGGCCTCTACGCGCTGCAGCACCGCGGCCAGGAATCGGCCGGCATCGCGACCAGCGACGGCAAGAAGATCCTCGTCTACAAGGACATGGGCCTCGTCGCCCAGGTCTTCAACGAGGCATCCCTCAGCACCCTCCTCGGCCACATCGCGGTCGGGCACACCCGCTACTCGACCACCGGGGCATCCAGCTGGCAGAACGCCCAGCCGACCCTGGGCCGCACGGCCGCCGGCACCATCGCGCTCGGCCACAACGGCAACCTGACGAACACGGCCGAACTCCTCCAGCTCGTGCACGAGCGCTACCCGCAGACGGATGGCGAACTGGCCCGCGGCAATACGACCGACACCGCCGTCGTCACCGCGCTGCTCACCGGCGACCTCGACCACACCCTCGAGTCCACGGCGCTCGAGGTTCTGCCGCACCTGCGCGGCGCGTACTGCCTCGTCTTCATGGACGAGACCACTCTCTACGCCGCCCGCGACCCGCAGGGCGTGCGCCCGCTGGTGCTCGGCCGCCTCGAGCGAGGGTGGGTCGTCGCGTCCGAGACCGCCGCCCTCGACATCGTCGGGGCCACCTTCGTGCGCGAGGTCGAACCCGGTGAGCTGATCACCATCGACGAGAACGGGCTGCGTTCCCAGCGCTTCGCCGAGTCGAAGCCCGCCGGCTGCGTATTCGAGTACGTCTACCTGGCCAGGCCCGACACGACCATCGCCGGTCGCGGAGTGCACGAGGCCCGGGTCGAAATGGGGCGCCGCCTGGCCGCCGAGCACCCGGTCGAAGCCGACCTCGTCATCCCGACCCCGGAATCCGGAACCCCGGCCGCGATCGGTTACGCGCAGGCGTCCGGCATCCCCTTCGGCCAGGGGCTGGTGAAGAACGCCTACGTGGGCCGCACCTTTATCCAGCCGTCGCAGACGATCCGCCAGCGCGGCATCAAGCTCAAGCTCAATCCGCTTAAAGAGGTCATCAAGGGCAAGCGACTGATCGTCGTCGACGACTCGATCGTGCGCGGCAACACGCAGCGCGCCCTCGTGGCCATGCTCCGCGAGGCCGGCGCCGCCGAGGTGCACGTGCGCATCTCCAGCCCGCCCATCACCTGGCCCTGCTTCTACGGAATCGACTTCGCCTCCCGGGCGGAGCTGATCGCGACCGGACTCGGCGTCGACGAGGTGCGCCAGGTCATCGGCGCGGATTCGCTCGGTTACCTCTCCGAGGAGGGCATGATCGCCTCCACCGAGCAGCCGCGCGAGCGCCTGTGCACCGCCTGCTTCACGGGCAAGTACCCGATCCCGCTGCCCGACTCCGCGCTCCTCGGCAAGAATCTGCTCGAGCGCCCCGTCGCATCCAACGGATGCGACCCGGGGCCGGACGCGGAGTTCGAAGCAGTGCTCGACCCGGCCACCCTGCGCGAGGGTGCGCTGGCCCGGCAAGGGCAAATCCCGTTCGGCGACCCAGGAAGACAGGAATGAGCAACGCTTCTTACGCTGCAGCCGGAGTGGACACCGCTGCCGGCGACCTGGCCGTCTCACTGATGAAGGCCGCCGTCTCCCGCACGCACGGCCCCGAGGTGATGGGCGGCTTCGGCGGCTTCGCCGGACTCTATGACGTGTCGTTCCTGACCGACTACCGCCGACCGCTGCTGGCGACCTCGACCGACGGCGTCGGCACCAAGGTGGCCATCGCCCAGGCGATCGACAAGCACGACACCATCGGCCAGGACCTCGTCGGCATGGTCGTCGATGACATCGTCGTCGTCGGCGCGCGCCCGCTGTTCATGACCGACTACATCGCCTGCGGCAAGGTCGTCCCTGAGCGGATCGCGTCCATCGTCGCGGGCATAGCCCGGGCCTGCACCGAGACCGGCACGGCCCTCGTCGGCGGCGAGACGGCGGAGCATCCCGGACTGCTCGGTCCGGATGACTACGACGTCGCCGGCGCAGCGACGGGCGTGGTCGAGGCCGACCAGGTGCTCGGCGCCGAGAACGTGCGTCACGGCGACATCGTCGTCGCGATGGCATCCTCGGGCCTGCACTCCAACGGCTACTCCCTCGTCCGCCACATCCTGTCCCAGCGCGGCATCGGCTACACCGACACGTCGGATGACCTCGGCGGCGTCGTCGGCGAGGTCCTGCTCGAGCCGACGCGCCTGTACACTGGCCCGCTGCTCGGCGTGCTGGCCGACCCCGACCTGGCCGGAGCCGTGCACTCGCTCAGCCATGTCACGGGCGGCGGCATCGCCGCGAACCTCGCGCGCGTGCTCCCCGTCGGGTCCTGGGTCGAGGTCGACCGCGCCACCTGGTCGCCTTCAGCCGTGTTCCGGGTGCTCAGCGACATGGCCGGGGCGTCCCTGGAAAGCTCGGAGGGCACCTGGAACCTCGGCGTGGGCATGTTCGCGGTCGTGGCCGCGGATTCCGCCTCCTCTGTGATTGCACGCCTCGCGGCCGACGGCATCCCGTCCTGGGTCGCCGGCCGGGTGTCGACCGCGCCGCGAGACTTCGCCGGTTTCGAGCAGGGCGCCAAGGGCGTCAACGGCGGCGCGGTGCGCCTCGTCGGGTCGTTCGCCCACTAGATCCGTGCGCCCGCGGCCAGCGTGCCCGCTCGGCCGCATCCCGTCCGCATCCCGCTTGGCTCTCACCCCGCGCACCCCTGTCGCCGAGAGTCGCAGAAAGCGCCGAGAGTCGCCGTTCCAACGGCGACACTCGGCGTAAACGGCGACACTCGGCGCATCCGGCGGCTGAGTCGCCGCGCGTCATGCCGGTAACTGCCGCCTAGGGCGTGTCTCCTAATTCGTGTAACCAGATGGTGATGGCACGGAGGACGACGCCTCCGCGGTAGGTGAGGGCGAGTTTGTCGTAGCGAGTGGCGA
>NZ_SOHC01000076.1:0-6495 GCF_004403955.1 Cryobacterium sp. TMT1-2-1 | reverse complement strand
GGCAACGCGGGTGTGCGCGGCGAGGGCGCCGCCGGTGCAGCCTCGGGCGGCGCGGGTTCTTCGGGCGAGGCCGGCTCGGGCGCCGCCGGTGCGGCCTCGGGCAGCGGTGAGGCGGTGCTGTACTTCGAGCGGGGCGGGGTGGTCGAGTCCTTCCCGCTGCCGAACGGTCGGCGCCGCTGGGTGGCCCTGACCGACGGCCTGGTGACGGATGCCTGTTCCGCGGACCTGGCCGGGATCATCCGGGACCGCACCGGGGTGCTCCTACCCCCGTCAGCCGACCCGCCGAGCGCATTTTCGGTGCGGCAACGCCTCGCCGACCGGATGCTGGCCGGCCGCGTCGTACTGGTCGGCGACGCTGCCCACGAAATCAGTCCGATCGGCGGACAGGGCATGAACCTGGGCTGGCTCGACGCGGTGGCCCTGGCACCGGCGGTGGCCCTGGCCCTGGCGGATCCGGCCTCGGCGGAGGCGGCGCTGGCCGAGTTCGATCGGCGCAGGCGGCGCTCGGCACGGATGGCCGCGCGCCAGGCGGGGTTCAACATGGCGATGGGCCGCCCGGCCAGCGGCGTGCGCCTGCGGGCCAGGAACGCGCTCGTGCGAGTCCTCGCGGTTCCGCCGGCCCGCGGCATCCTCGCCCGCGCGTTCACCATGCGCTGGCTCTGACCCGCTCCGCCCCCCACCCCCCGCACCCTGCTGTCCCGCGCCCTCCCGGCCCGGTGCCGTGCTTGAGCTGTTGCTAACTCAGGAGAATCCGTATCCCCGCCCGGTTCTCCCGCGGAAACACGCCGGCCGGCGCCGAGCCGTCACGGATTCTCCTGAGTTCGCCACACGTGGCGGCGATCAGGGCGGGCGCGCGGGGTGTGTGCGGGGCGCGCGGGGACCGGCGGCGGCTACTGCTCGCGGCGGGCCCCGTCGGCGGCGTGCACGACGAACATGACCGGGGCGCGGAAACCGCGTTCGGCGAAGGCGGCTGCGACGGCCGCCTCCACGTCGGGGACGAGGTCGCGCGGAGTCAGCGCGATGGCCGCCCCGCCGAAGCCGCCGCCGGTCATGCGCGCCCCGAGGGCGCCGGCGCCGCGGGCGGTTTCGACCGCGAGGTCCAGCTCGGGGATCGAGATCTCGAAGTCGTCCCGCATCGAGACGTGCGAGGCATCCAGCAGCTCGGCAATCCGGGTCGGCCCGTGTTCCCGCAGAGTCTGCACGGTATCCAGCACGCGCTGGTTTTCGGTGACGATGTGCCGAACCCGTCGGAAGGTCTCGTCATCGAGCAGCTCGGCGGCGCGCGGGAGGTCGTCGACGCCGAGCTCGCGGAGCGCTGACACTCCCAGGGCGGCTGCGCCCGCCTCGCAGGATGCCCGGCGCGAGGCATACCCGCCGGTCGCGTGCGCGTGACTCACCCGCGTGTCGATGATCAGGACGTCCAGCCGGGCCGCGTCGAACCCGAGCGGAATCACGTCACTCTCGAGGCTGCGGCAGTCGAGGAAGACGCCGCCGTCGGCCTTGCCCAGCAGGGACGCGGACTGGTCCATGATGCCCGTGGGCGCGCCGACGGCACGGTTCTCGGCGAGCCGGCCGACCTGGGCGAGGGTGCTCCGATCGAGCCCGAGGCCCCAGACGTCGTTGAGCGCGACCGCCACCGCGCTCTCGATCGCCGCGGAAGAGGACAGCCCGGCGCCGATCGGCACGTCGGAGTCAATGAAGGCCTCGAAGCCGGGCACCGTGCCGAGGTCGGCCCCGAACCGTCCGAGCGCCCAGGCCACGCCGAGCGGATACGCGGACCAGCCGGCCAGATTCTCCGGGATCAGTTCGTCGAGGGAGATCTCGATGGCCTCGGCCGCGAACGAGCTGGCCACGCGGATGATCCGGTCCTCGCGGAGGCCGAGCGCAACCACCGTGCGGCGGTCAATCGCGAACGGGAAGACGAACCCCTCGTTGTAGTCGGTGTGCTCGCCGATCAGGTTGACGCGCCCGGGGGCGGACCAGATGCCGGCCGGACGGTGGTTGAACCGGCTCTCGAAATCGGCCAGCACGGTGGCGTTCAGCACGGTGGTGGCCGGCCGGGAGTCGGACGCAACGCCCGCGGCGGACGCAACGCCCGCGGCGGCCGCAACGCCCGCGGCGGCCGCAACGCCCGCGTCGGACGCAACGCCGGTATTGGTCGCAACGCCCGTGTCGGACGCAACGCCGGTGTCGGCCGTAAGGCCCGCGTTGGTGGAGTCGGCCGCATCGTCGGCGGCGGCCGCGCGCAGCACGGCATCCCGGATCGTGGCCGCCTGCTGTTCCGGCAGCACATCGCCGATCCAGGCGCCCATGGCGGCCTCCGAGCCGGCCAGGTATTTCAGCTTGCCTTCGGCCCGGCGGGGGCTGGTGACCTGCAGCATCAGCCGGATGTCGTCACGCCGCACATTCACCGGCGCCTGATGCCAGGCCGCGATATACGGCGTGGGCGTCGGGTACAGGGCGTCGATCCCGCGCAGCAGACGCCGGTAGAGCACCGCCAGCTCGTCGCGCTCGGCGAGGGTCGTCGCGGCGAAGTCGGGCAGCTGCCGGTGCGGCAGCATGTGCACCTCGATCGGCCAGCGGGCGGCGAACGGCACGAAGGCGGTCCAGTGCTCGCCGCTGAGGATGACCCGGTCGCCGGCCTGCTCGCTGGCGAGGATATCCGCGAACAGGGTCGGGCCGTACGAGTCCAGCGACTCGACGAGCCGCTGGGTGCGCGGCGTGACGTACGGGTACGAGTAGATCTGTCCATGCGGATGCCGCAGCGTCACGCCGATCTCCTCGCCGCGATTCTCGAACGGGAAGACCTGCTCGACGCCGGGCAGCTGGGACAGGGCGTGCGTGCGCTCCGCCCAGGCCTCGATCACCGTGCGGGCGCGGGTGACCGACAGGCTCGCGAAGGACCCCTCGTGCTCGGGGCTGAAGCAGACCACCTCGCAGCGCCCGACCGAGGTGCGGGAGCGCCCGAGCCCGATGGAGGCGAGGTCGGCCAGGCCGTCCGGGGCATCCGCATCGGTCAGCAGAGGGCCGAACGACGGCGACTTGTTCTCGAAAACGACGACGTCGTAGTTGCTCGGCACCTCGGACGGGTTCTCCGGGGTGGACGGGGCGAGCGGGTCGAGGTGGGCGGGGGGAAGGAACACCCGGTTCTGCCGCGCGGCCGCGATCGACACCCACTCGCCGGTGAGCGGGTCCTGCCGCATGCGCGCTGTTGCCGGGCGCGGTTCGAGCTCGCGGAGGTCCGGCGCGCGCTCCGGCGCCAGTGCCGTGTCCGGGTCGTCGAAGTAGATGAGCTCCCGCCCGTCCGCGAGGGTGTGCTGCTGCCGGGCGATGCGCGTGTCGGCGACGAAGGCCGGGGAAGTGGTGTTCATGGCAGGAACCACGATATCCGATCTTCACATCTGAAACCAGTGCTTTCGTATTGAAAAGAAACACCAACTAAGTGAAGATGGGGGCATGGCTTCCCCTGTGCTCCCCACGCGCCCTGTGCCGCCCGTGCCGCCGATGCCGCAGCCGACACCCCCGCCGCAGCCGGCGCCCCCGGGCGACCGCGACGCGCTGCCTGCTCACCTGCGGCGGGAGCAGATCCGTCGCCTCGTCGACGAGCGCGGCTTCGTGCGCGTGGCCGAGCTCCGGGAGGCGTTCGGCGTGTCCGGCGTGACGGCCCGGGCCGACCTCGACGTGCTGGTCGGCGAGGGTGCCGTGCAGCGCGTGCACGGCGGCGCTGTGCCCGCCCATGCCGCCGGAGGCGCCGGTCGCGCGGGCCGCCCGGAGCGCGAGTCGTCGTTCGAGGAGGCGCTCGCGTCGGCCGTGCTGCCCAAGCGCCAGATCGGCGAACTCGCCGCGTCGCTGGTGCGGAGCGGCCAGAGCGTGATCCTCGATGTGGGCACGACGACGCTGTCAATCGCCCGAGCACTGCGCGCCCGAGCCGACCTCACCGACGTCGTCATCATCACGAACGGGCTGAGCATCGCGCTCGAACTGGAGCCCGCCATCCCCAGGTTCTCGGTCATCGTCACCGGCGGATCCCTCCGCCCCCTGCAGCACTCCCTCGTCGAGCCGCTGGCGGCCACCGTGCTCGACCAGGTGCACGCCGACCTGGCCTTCATCGGCTGCAACGGCGTCGATCCCGAGCACGGCGTGACGAACATCAACCTCCCCGAGGCGGCCGTCAAAACGCGGATGCTGGCCGCCACCGCCCGCGCGATCGTCGTCGCCGAGGGCGCCAAGCTCGGCCAGGTGCACCTGGGCCGGGTCGCACTTCTCTCCGCCTTCGACCTGCTGATCACGGATGCCGCGGCCGACCCGTCCACGCTGGAACTCATCCGCGAAACCGGGCTCGGCGTGCTGCAGCCGGAGCAGTAGCGGGAGCAGTAGCAGTAGCAGTAGCAGTAGCTGAGGGGCCGGGCCCGCGGGTCGCCTAGCATGATGCCATGAGCCTGCCTGCGCCCGATTCCCTGTCTGCGCCCGATTCCCCGCCGGCGTCCCTGTCTGCGCCCCTGCCCCTGCCCGACGCCTGGAGCCTGGCCGGGCGCACCGCACTCGTCACCGGCGCGGGGAGCGCCTCCGGCATCGGCTTTGCTGCGGCCCGGATGCTCGGCGAACTCGGCGCACGCGTCGTCGTCACCGCCACCACCGGCCGGGTGCACGAGCGCGCGGCCGAGCTCCGGGAACTCGGCGTGGACGCATCCGGAATCGTCTGCACCCTCGACTCCGAGGCCGGCGCCCGGATGCTTGCCGACGGGCTCGCCGAGGCGGGCCTCACGCCGACAATCCTCGTCAACAACGCGGGCATGGTCGCCGTCGGGGACGTCGAGATGGCGCACGGCGACATCCTGAGCAGTACCGCCGACTGGGAGCGCGGCCTCGCGATCAACCTGTCGACCGCCTTTCACGCCACCCGGGCGGTGATCGGCTTCATGCGCGCCGCCGGCTGGGGACGGGTCGTCACGGTGTCCAGCGTGAGCGGGCCGGTGATGGCCTCCCGCGGGGATGTCGCCTACGCGGCGGCGAAGGCCGGGCTGGCCGGGCTGACCCGGGCGCTCGCCGTGGACGAGTCGCCGCGGGGCATCACGGCGAATGCGGTGGCGCCGGGCTGGATCGCCACCGGGTCGCAGCTTCCCAGCGAGGAGATCGAGGGCGGCCTGGTGCCGGCCGGGCGCAGCGGGACCGCGGCGGAGGTGGCATCCGTCATCGCCTGGCTCGCCTCGCCGGGCGCGTCGTACGTGACCGGGCAGACGGTCGTCGTCGACGGCGGCAACAGCGTGGCGGAGGAGCGGCGCTGATCGGGGGGCTCAGAGTCAGAAGGCCTGGATTAGTCGACGGTCCGGTCCGCGGTCGAGGGCTGGGGCGTGATCGGCGGAAACTGCGGCTCTCCCGTGAAGCCCTTGTCGGCGGCGGCGGAGGCCGCGCGGCGGCTCTTCACGAGCCAGTTGTGGTGGTCGCGCAGGCCCCGGCTGACCGCCACGCGCACGACTCCGTAGATGAGGAGCAGGGCTGCGCTTCCCGAGATGATCCAGGTCAGGAGCAGGTAGAGGGAGCTGATCGCGAGCGGGTCCATGCCGAGGATTCTCGCAGTCAGTAGGCGATCGCGAAGGCGGCCTCGCCGAGCGGCGGGATGTCGGACACGTCGAGCGAGTCGACGATCGCCGACCGCGGCCCATGGGCGAGCCAGGTGAGCATCCGCGCAACGGCGGCCTCCGGCCCCTCGAACTCGAGTTCGACGGAGCCATCCGGTCGGTTGCGCACGTAACCGGCCAGGTTCAGGTGGGACGCCTCGGTGAGCGCGTAGTACCGGAACCCGACGCCCTGCACCTGGCCTCGCACGACGGCATGTTTGCGGATCACAGGGATATTCTGCTCCGCCGGCCGCGCCGGCGCACCATCGGCTTCGATCGCCCGGATGCTCCGCCGACCTTGATCGTTCCGGTCGAGTTTGCCCGGTGCGCGGGGCAAACTCGACCGCAACGGTCAACCTCGGCGCAGGCTGGGCGCAAGGCGCAGTCGGGGGAGGCCGGCGGCGCGGGTGTATTTTGGGCCGCATGAGCGGGTCGGACGACGTTGACGAGTACCTGACCGGCGTGCCGCTGGAGTTCCGCGGGGCGCTTCAGGAGCTCCGCGAGACCATCCAGCGGCTGGATCCTGAGGCCACCGAACGGATCAGCTACCGGATCCCGACGTTCTTCGACCATGGGATGCTGGTCGGCTTCGGCGCGCAATCGACGGGCTGCAGCTTCTACACGCTGCGCCCCGGGCTCGTCTCCTCCCTGGGCGAGGAGCTCGCCGGTTTCGACGCATCCGGCGGGACGATCCGGTTCACGCCGTCGCATCCGCTGCCGGAGTCGCTCGTGCGCACCATCGTGGCCAACCGGCTCGCCGACAACCGCAGCGCCTGACGCGGCCCTGCCCGGCGAGACGCGCCGCCGCGCCGGGTGACGCGCCGCACGCGCCGCCCCTCTTGACGCGCTGCACGCGCTGCACGCGCCGCACGCGCCG
>NZ_SOHC01000079.1:0-5986 GCF_004403955.1 Cryobacterium sp. TMT1-2-1 | reverse complement strand
CGGTCGGCTCCCCGGCCGGCGCCACCGGCTGGGCGACGGTCGCCATCCCCGGGTCCGCGCCCGCAGCCGGGTCCGCGCCCGGGTCCGCGCCCGCACGGGAGTCCGCTCCGGCACCCGAGTCTGCGCCCGCCCCTGAGCCCCCGTTCGACGAGGAGCCGCCGCCGTTCGACGACGCCCCGCCGGAAGACCCGATGTACGACGACCGCGGCGCCTCATCCGCCGCCCCTGCTGCGTCCGTATCGGCCGTGACGACCGCGCCCGCCGAGGCTTCGTCCGAGGCAACCTCGGCCCCCGCCGCACCTGCCCCCGCCGCACCTGCCGCCGCCGCACCTCCCACTCCCGCCGCCGCACCCGCACCAGCGGCCGAGGCCGCCGCACCCCCCGCAGCCGCACCCACCCCCGCCGCCAAGCGCCCGGCGACCTCATCCGCCCCCTCCTTCTCCGAGAAGCAGCGCTACGGCGAGTCGGTGGTGCGCGAGATCCTCGGCGCGACCTTCCTCGAGGAACAGTCGCATGAGCCGGCCGTCCGACCGAGAAACGACTAAGCCATGTACGAAGGAATCGTCCAGGAGCTCATCGACGAGCTGAACCGCCTGCCCGGAATCGGGCCGAAGTCCGCCCAGCGCATCGCTTTCCACATCCTGCAGACCCAGAACTTCGACGTGAGCCGCCTCGCACACGTGCTGCTCGAGGTGCGTGAGAAGGTGCGCTTCTGCGACATCTGCGGCAATGTGTCCGAACAACAGACCTGCATGATCTGCCGTGACCCCCGCCGCAACCCCGCGATCATCTGCGTGGTCGAAGAGGCCAAGGACGTCGTCGCGATCGAGCGCACCCGCGAATTCCGCGGGCTGTACCACGTGCTCGGCGGGGCGATCAGCCCGATCGACGGCATCGGCCCCGACGACCTGCGCATCCGCCAGCTGATGCAGCGCCTGGCCGACAACACCGTGCAGGAAGTCATCATCGCCACAGACCCGAACCTCGAGGGCGAGGCCACGGCGACCTACCTGTCGCGCCTGCTCACCACCCTCGAGATCCGCGTCACTCGCCTCGCCTCGGGCCTGCCCGTCGGCGGGGACCTCGAGTACGCCGACGAGGTCACCCTCGGCCGCGCGTTCGAGGGTCGCCGCGTCGTTACGAGCTGACCGCCCGGCCAGCCACGGCTCCAAGCGGTCGCCGCCCCGTCGCCCCGCAGCACCGCAACGTCACATGGCGGGCCGCGAATATAAGTCCATTTATGATGGATGTTTGGGCTCAACGCCCGCGAACCCAACCTCAGGAGTGCCACGTGAGCTTGATCGTGCAGAAGTTCGGCGGATCATCCGTCGCCGACGCGGAAAGCATCAAGCGCGTGGCCAAGCGCATCGTCGACACCCGCAAGGCGGGCAACGACGTGGTCGTCGTGGTCTCGGCCATGGGCGATTCGACCGACGAGCTGCTCGATCTGGCCCACGAGGTCGCGCCGATCCCCGCCCCGCGCGAGCTCGACATGCTCCTCACCGCTGGGGAGCGAATCTCGATGGCGCTGCTCGCGATGGCCATCAAGAGCATGGGCTACGACGCGCTCTCCTTCACCGGCAGCCAGGCCGGCATGATCACGGATGCCCGCCACGGCTCAGCCCGGATCGTCGACGTGACTCCCGGGCGCATCCGTGACGCCCTCGACGGAGGCGCCGTCGCCATCGTCGCCGGCTTCCAGGGTTTCAACCGCGACACCATGGACATCACCACGCTCGGCCGGGGCGGCTCGGATACCACCGCCGTCGCCCTCGCGGCAGCCCTCGCGGCCGACATCTGCGAGATCTACACCGACGTCGACGGGGTCTTCACGGCTGACCCCCGAGTCGTGCCCCAGGCCCGAAAACTCGACCGCATCTCGAGCGAGGAAATGCTCGAGCTCGCGGCCGGCGGCGCCAAGGTGCTCTACATACGAGCCGTGGAATATGCACGTCGTCACGGCGTGACCCTGCACGTCCGGTCGTCCTTCAACAACAACCAGGGCACGATCGTCTACAACACCGAGTTCGTGGATCCGAATGGAGAGATAGTGGAAGAGCCGATCATCGCCGGGATTGCCGCCGACCTGAGCGAAGCCAAAATCACGGTCGTCGGCGTGCCCGACGTGCCGGGCAAGGCGGCCCAGATCTTCAAGATCGTCGCCGGCGCCAACGCGAACGTGGACATGATCGTGCAGAACGTCTCCGGCGTCGCCACCGGCGTCACCGACATCTCGTTCACCCTGCCGAAGTCGGAGGGCCAGCAGACGCTGACCGCGCTGACCAACGACAAGGAGCTCGTCGGCTTCTCGAGCCTGCAGTACGACGACCAGATCGGTAAGCTCACGCTCGTCGGCGGCGGCATGCGCACCAACACCGGGGTCTCGGCGAAGCTGTTCGAGGCGCTCTTCCTGGCCGGCATTAACATCGAGATGATCTCCACCAGTGAGATTCGGATCTCCGTCGTCACCCGGGCCGACACCATCCAGGAGGCCCTGCGCGTCGTGCACACCGCCTTCGGCCTCGACACCGACGACGAGGCCGTTGTCCACGGCGGCACCGGCCGCTAGCCCGAACCCGGCCCCCGGCCCCCAACCCGCCCGCACCCTCCTTACCCGGCCGCCCTTGTGGCCAACTCAGGAGATTCCGGCCGAATCGGGCAGATTCGGCCGGAATCAGGGTGGATTTGAGAGAATGTCCTGAGTTAGCCCCCGAACCCAGCCTTCAAGACCGGCGAGCACGTTAGGAAGACACAGTGACCAGCAGCACAGGCATCCAGATCGGCGTCGTGGGGGCAACCGGCCAGGTCGGGGCCGTTGTGCGCCGCCTGCTCGAGGAGCGCGACTTCCCGGTGGCCGGCATCCGTTTCTTCGCCTCGTCCCGGTCCGCCGGCACCACGCTGCCCTGGCGCGGCGAGGACATCGTCGTCGAGGATGCCGCGACCGCCGATCCGACCGGGCTGGACGTCGCGATCTTCTCCGCCGGCGCCACGCTGTCGAGGGCGCAGGCGCCCCGGTTCGCCGCGGCCGGCGTCACCGTGATCGACAACTCCTCCGGCTGGCGGATGGACCCCGACGTGCCGCTGGTCGTGAGCGAGGTCAACCCCGGCGCGATCAAGCGGGCCGGCAAGGGCATCATCGCCAACCCGAACTGCACCACGATGGCGGCCATGCCCGTTCTCAAGGTGCTGCACGACGAGGCCGGCCTCGAACGCCTCATCGTGAGCACGTTCCAGGCCGTCTCGGGCAGCGGCCTCGCCGGCGCCCGCGAGCTGGCGACCCAGGTGCGCGTCGCCGCCCAGGATGCGAACCTGCTCCAGCTCGTGCACGACGGGTCGGCCGTGACCATGCCGGAACCCGTCGTTTATGCCCGCCCCATCGCCTTCGACGTCATCCCGCTCGCCGGCTCCATCGTCGACGACGGCGAATTCGAGACCGACGAGGAGAAGAAGCTCCGCAACGAGAGCCGCAAGATCCTCGAACTGCCTGACCTGCTGGTCTCCGGCACCTGCGTGCGCGTGCCGGTCTTCACCGGCCACTCGCTCTCCATCAACGCCGAGTTCGGCAAGCCGCTGAGCGTCGCGCGCGCCCGGGCACTGCTCGCGAACGCTCCCGGCGTCGAGCTGACGGATATCCCCACCCCGCTCCAGGCAGCGGGACAGGATGCCAGCTTCGTCGGCCGGATCCGCCAGGACCCGGGCGTGCCGAACGGGCGGGGCCTCGCCCTCTTCATCAGCAACGACAACCTGCGCAAGGGCGCCGCCCTGAACGCGGTGCAGATCGCAGAGCTCGTCGCCGTCGACCTCCTTGCCGCGAGGACCCCCGCAGCCTCCTAGCCGCGACGGCCCCCGCAGTCTCCTGGCGCCACCTGCGCTCCTGTGCTCCTGCGCTCCTGTTCAAGTTGAGTTGCGGAAAAAGTACCCTCAATCGCAAAACGAAGGTACTTTCTCCGCAACTCAGCTAGATACCAGCCAGATACCAGCGAGAAACCAGAGCGGCCAGTAACTGACGGCCCGTCTCGGCCCGGGATGGCAAGATGGTCGCATGACTTCGACCACCGCCCCCGCGTTCAAGATCGCCGACCTCTCCCTGGCGGAGGCGGGCCGCCACCAGCTACGCCTCGCCGAAAACGAGATGCCCGGCCTGATGGCCCTGCGCACCGAATTCGGCGAAACGAAGCCTCTCGCCGGGGCCCGCATCGCCGGATCGCTGCACATGACCGTGCAGACCGCCGTGCTGATCGAAACCCTCGTCGCGCTCGGCGCCCAGGTGCGCTGGGCGAGCTGCAACATCTTCTCCACCCAGGATGACGCGGCCGCCGCGATCGCCGTCGGTCCCACCGGCACCCCGGATGCCCCGGCCGGCGTTCCCGTCTTCGCCTGGAAGGGCGAGACGCTCGACGAATACTGGTGGTGCACCGACCGGATCTTCGACTGGAGCGCGGAAGCCGCCGCGGCGGGGGAGTCCTGGACCGGCCCGAACATGATCCTCGACGACGGCGGGGACGCCACGATGCTCGTGCACAAGGGCCGGGAGTTCGAGCTGGCCGGCGCGGTGCCGACGCCGTCCGACTCCGACAGCCACGAGTACAAGGTGGTGCTCGAGACGCTCCGCCGGTCAGTGGCCGAGTCCTCGGACCGCTGGACCGGGATCGCTGAGGCGATCGCCGGCGTCACCGAGGAAACCACCACCGGAGTGCACCGGCTCTACGAGCTGGCGGCCGCTTCGCAGCTGCTGTTCCCGGCGATCAACGTGAACGACTCGGTCACCAAGTCGAAGTTCGACAACAAGTACGGCATCCGCCACTCCCTGCCCGACGGACTCAACCGCGCCACCGACGTGCTGATCGGCGGCAAAGTCGTCTTCGTCGCCGGCTACGGGGACGTCGGCAAGGGCGCCGCCGAAGCGCTCCGCGGGCAGGGGGCTCGCGTGATCGTGAGCGAGATCGACCCGATCAATGCCTTGCAGGCCGCCATGGACGGCTTCCAGGTCGCCCGGATCGAATCGGTCGTCGACCAGGTCGACATCTTCGTCAGCGGCACCGGCAACTTCAACGTCATCACGACCGACCACATGCTGCGGATGAAGCACCTCGCGATCATCGCGAACGTCGGCCACTTCGACAACGAGATCGACATGGCCGCCCTCGAGACGCTCGCCGGCGCCGTGCGAGTCGAGATCAAGCCGCAGGTGCACGAGTGGCGCCTGCCCAGCGGACGCAGCGTACTGGTGCTCTCCGAAGGGCGTCTGATGAACCTGGGCAACGCCACCGGGCACCCGTCTTTCGTGATGAGCAATTCGTTCACCAATCAGGTGCTCGCGCAGATCGAGCTCTACTGCTACCCGGAGAACTACCCGGTCGGCGTGTACGTGCTGCCCAAGCACCTCGACGAGAAGGTCGCGCGGCTGCACCTCGACGCGCTCGGCGTCGAGCTCACCGTGCTCACCCCCGAGCAGTCGGCCTACATCGGCGTGCCCATCGAGGGCCCGTACAAGGTCGACCACTACCGCTACTGATCCGCGACAGGAAAAGGCCCGAAGGGCCGGACACGCCCGAGAAGACGGTGCTTTTGACGGCTGCTCCGCGTCGCCGTAATGTATCTATACGTACCCCAAAGGTGCGGAAAGCCGCAGCGCTTCCCGGCCTCAAGTGGGACCAACTCTCAGCCATTACACACACAGATTCCTCTTGTAGGAACGTGCGTGGAAGCCTAAGATGATTTCGGCTCACCAAGCTGACCTAACAGGTTCGAGTCGTGTTTTTGCGTGTGTTTTTCAACCGCCAGGAACGCGAAATGCTCGATTTGACAGGGTCAAAACGGTGAGATAAGTTAGACAGGTTGCCCCAAAACGAAAGCCGCAGTGCTGGTCAAACAGCGTGGCCTGAACCTGGGTGCGTCCGATCCTTGAGAACTCAACAGCGTGCACAATGTCAAATGCCAAAAACCTCGTGGTTGGATCCCGTTTCTAGCGGGTGAATGCCAAGAG
>NZ_SOHC01000041.1:0-5828 GCF_004403955.1 Cryobacterium sp. TMT1-2-1 | reverse complement strand
GTGGCCATTTTGCGTTAAGGAAAGCCATCCTTCGGGGTGGCTTTCCTGCGTTAACGGCCACCCCCGGGTGGCCGTTTTCTGCGCTAACGCGTCTCCACGACCCGGCGGTCGAGGCTGCCGAGGCGCGTCAGCGCTCGGGGAAGTGGTGCGGGCGGGCGGTGAGCACCGGCTTCAGCCGCTCGAGCCGCGCCCGCTGCAGCATCAGGCCCGCATGCTCGCGGTCGCGGCGCACGGCCGCGACGCCGGCCAGGAAGACTTCGGCGGGCACGTCCGGCACCGGCGAGACGAACACGGATGCCTCGGCAGCCAGCGAGGACGCCAGCCGGCTCCGCGTGGCCGGCGTCATCTTCGACGCCTGAAGCAGGAACTGGGCGACCCGACGGGACAACCGGTCGGGGAGCGGGGCCACATCCACCGTCTCGGCCCACGCCGCCAGCTGCACCGGGAGGCCGAACGCGGCCGGGGGAAGCCGGGGCACGCGTTCATGCTGGCTGTAGGTGCCGGCCAGGATGTCGCCGAGGCGCTTCGACCGGCCGTTGAGCAGCGCCGTCATGACGGCCAGCCCGCCGATGGTCAGGTAGATCTCGATCACGCCGACGAGGGCGCGGATGAAGGCGTGCCGCAGCCGGATGGCCCCGCCGTCGTCCCGCACGATCCGCGCGCCGACCGCCAGTTTGCCGAGCGACCGGCCGGCCGTCGCCGTCTCCACGACCATCGGCACGATCAGGATCGAGAAGACCGGCCCGGCGATGAGCAGTGCCCGCGCGAGTGCGCTGTCGGTGTCGCCCGTCAGCCAGCCGATCCCGAGGAAGACGACCAGGAAGATCGCCAGGTAGGCGACGCAGTCGATGATCGTGCCGGCGCCGCGGAGGATGACACTGGCGGGGCGCACATCGAGGGCGACGGCCTCCCCCGTCACGACCTCATGATCGCCCCGGGCATCGTCACCGTGGGCTACCGACATCCGCGGCTCCGCCATGAATACTATTGAAGCAGATGGACCTCGATGCCTACTCAGCCGCGCACCGCGAAGAATGGGATCGCCTTGCCGAGTTGGCCCGGCGCCGGGTGCTCAGCGGCGAGCAATCCGACGAACTGATCGAGCGGTACCAGGCCGGCGCGGCCCAGTTGTCGGCGATCAAGACGGCCGCCGGGTCGACGGTGCAGGGGGACCGGTTGTCCGTCGCGCTGTCGCGGGCCCGGTTGAGGTTCACCGGTGCGGGTGCCGGTGTGCTCTCGCAACTGCCGCGGTTCTTCGTGCTCCAGCTGCCGGCCGCGTTGTACCGCCTGCGTTGGATCACCCTCGGCGTGGCCGTCGTGACCTTCGTCGTCGCCGGACTCTACGCGGCCTGGGCCTTCTCCAACCCGCAGGTGCTCGCGAATTTCGGTTCGGATGCGCAGCTCCGGCAGTTAGCGAACGAGGACTTCGTCGATTACTACTCGGAGAACCCCGCGGCATCCTTCACCGGCCTGGTCTGGACGAACAACGCCTGGATCGCCGCGCAGTGCATCGCCTTCGGCATCCTCGGCGTCTACGTTCCGTACATCGTGCTTCAGAATGCCCAGAATCTCGGCGTCAGCGCCGCCGTCATGTTCGCCTACGACAAGGGAGACGTCTTCTTCCTCTATATCGCTCCGCACGGGATGCTCGAACTGACCGCGATCTTCGTGGCGGCAGCCGGCGGCCTGCGGATCTTCTGGGCCTGGATCGCCCCGGGCACGCGCACCCGAGGCCAGGCTCTCGCGCAGGACGGCCGGGCGCTCTTCACGGTGGCCATCGGCCTGGTCTTCGTGCTTTTCATCTCCGGCGTGATCGAAGGATTCGTGACTCCGGCGCCCTGGCCGTGGCCGGTCAAGATCGGCATCGGCGCCCTCGCCCTGGCGGCGTTCCTGGCCTACATGCTCGTCGCCGGCCGCCGAGCAATCCGCTCCGGCGAGACCGGCGACCTCGACGAGTTCGAGGCGGGCAGCTCGCGCATCTACGCCGGCTGAGCCCCCGCCGCACAGAGCGGATGCCCCCGCCGCGCAGCGCGGATTGCCCGCCGCCTCAAGCATAGGTTAGGCTTACCTAACTGCCCGATGACGTGCGGTCGTTCTGTCCATCAAGCACGCTGTCCACTGAGCACGCTGTCCACTGAGCACGCTGTCCACTGAGCACGCTGTCCATCGAGCACGGAGAAAACACTCTTATGCACGCACCACTCCTGTCCGCACGCCCGCGCCTGCGCCCCGCCGCATCCCGCCGGAGGCTCGTCTACGGCGCCGGCCTCGTCGTTGCCGCCCTCGCGCTGACCGGCTGCAGCCCCGCCGGCACCGGGCCGAAGGCATCCACCGAAGCCATCGAGAGCGACGGCAAGCTCACGCTCTACGCCGGCCGCGACGAGGCGCTGATCGCCCCGCTGATCGAGCAGTTCACCGAGGACACCGGAATCGAGGTCGAGGCCCGCTACGGACCGAGCGCCGAGCTGAACGCGCTGCTGCTCGAGGAGGGTGAGAAGACGCCGGCCCAGGTCTTCCTCTCCCAGGATGCCGGCGCGCTCGGCTCGCTCGCCAACAACGACCTCGTCGCGAAGATCCCCGCAGACCTGGCCGACAGCATCCCCGCCGACTACACCTCCACCGACGCCAGCTGGATCGGCGTCACCGGGCGCGCCCGGGTGATCGCCTACGACGGCAAGAAGTTCACCGAGGATGAGGTGCCGGACACCGTCGACGAGCTCACCGACGCCGGCTGGAAGGGCAAGGTCGGCTTCCCGCCCGGCAACGCCAGTTTCCAGTCCTTCGTCACCGCGTACCGCGTGCTCGAGGGCGAGATGGCCGCCGAATCCTGGGTGAAGGGCATCAGCGAGAACGCCCCCGTGCTCACCGAGAAGAACGGCGCCACGCTCGACCTCGTCGACGCCGGCCAGCTCGAGCTCGCCCTGATCAACCACTACTACTGGTACGAGAAGGCCGCCGAGGTGGGCGCCGACAACATGCGCGCGCAGCTCAAGTTCCTGCCGGGTGACCCGGGCGGCATCGTCAATGTGTCCGGCGCGGCCATCCTCAAGCAAGCCGCCGGCGACCCGGACGCGCTCGCCTTCATCGAATACCTCGTGTCGGAGAAGGGCCAGCAGTACTTCGTCGACAAGACCTTCGAGTACCCGCTGCTGCCCGGCATCGACGCGCCGAAGGGCCTGCCCACGCTCGAAAGCCTCGCAAACACGGGCTTCGACCTGGCCGACCTCGACTCGCTCGAAAAGACGCAGGAGCTCCTCGCGCAGTACGGTCTCTTGTAGGGGAACGGGCGTACCGCCACCCCACGAAGCGTCGACCAGGAGACGGATGTCCCACCAGCGTCATCGGGGCCCGTGATGTCAGGGCTGAACGAGCCACCGACATCCGTGCCCGAACCGAACAGCACGAGCAGCAGCAGGCGCCCGCCCCGGCCCCTGCTGCTGCTCGCGGTGCTCGCCTGCCTGCTGGCGTCCATCCCGCTGATCTACCTGCTCGTGCGGGTCGGCGGCAGCGGCCTCGACGACGTGGTCCGGGTGCTCGGGCGCCCTCGGGTGCCGCGGCTGCTGCTCAACACGGTCACCCTCGCGGCGGCGGTCACCGCCTCGACCGTGCTGCTCGGCGTGCCCACGGCGTTCCTCCTGGCCCGCGCCCGGCTGCGGTGGCGGAGCCTGTGGGTGGTGCTCGCGGCGCTGCCGCTGGCCGTGCCCTCCTACCTTGCGGCGTACGGCTGGCTCGCAGCGGCGCCCACCCTGCAGGGGTTCTGGCCGTCGTGGTTCGTGCTCACCCTGGTGTCGGTGCCGTATGTCTCCCTGCCGGTGACGGCGGCGCTCCGGGCGGGCACCAGCGGCCTCGACGACGTCGCCCGCACGCTCGGCCGCGGGCCGTGGCGGGCCTTCTGGCTCGGCACCTGGCCGCAGGTGCGTCCGGCCACCCTGGCCGGCGCCCTGCTGGTCTGCCTGTACGTGCTCGCCGACTTCGGCGGGGTCGCGCTGTTCCGTTTCCCGGTGCTGACCACCGCGATCCAGCAGGCCTATGGCGCCAGCTTCAACCGCAACTACGCGGCCATCCTCGCGACGGTGCTCGTGCTGCTGGCCCTGCTCGTCGTGCTGGGGGAGCAGACGGCCCGCGGGCGTGCGCAGCGGCAGTTCGGGGCGGTGTCCGGCGTGGCCACCCGTCGCATCGTGCGCCTCGGCCGCTGGAGCGCCCCGGCCCTGCTGCTGCTGGTCGCCGTGCCCGTGCTCGCCGTCGGGGTGCCCGTCGCCGAGCTGTTCGTGCGGCTGTTCGAGGCCGAGACGCTCCGGGCGCTCGACCTCGCCAACCTCGGCCAGGCCCTCCTCAACACCCTCGCGCTGTCCGCCGGCGGCGCGGTCATCGCGGTGGCGCTCGCGCTGCCGATCGGCGCGCTCGCCGCCCGCTACCGCGGCCGCCTGGTTCGCTCGATCGAATCCGCCGGCTACCTCGCGCTCGGCCTGCCCGGCATCGTCGTGGGCCTCTCGCTCGTGTTCTTCTCGCTCTCCGTGGTGCCCGCGCTCTACCAGACCGCCGCGGTGCTCGCCTTCGCCTACGGGGTGTTGTTCATGCCCAAGGCGATCGGCGCCATCCGCACCTCCATCGGCCAGGTGCCCACCTCGCTCGAGGACGTCGCCCGCACGCTCGGCTACGGCCGGCTGCAGACCTGGTGGCTCGTCACCGCGCGGCTGGCCCGCCCCGGCATCGGCGCCGCGGCGCTGCTTGTCATGGTCACGGCCATGAAGGAGCTGCCGGCCACCCTGCTGCTGCGCCCCACCGGCACCGACACGCTCGCCGTCGAGCTGTGGGCGAGAACGGATGTCTCCGCCTACGGCGCCGCAGCCCCCTACGCCGCCGCGCTGATCCTCGTCGCCGCGGTGCCCGCCTTCCTGCTCTCCGGGGCAGGCCGGGCCCGAACGGACGGAACACCGGCATGACCATCCTCTCCCTCACGAGTGTCGTCGTCGGCTACGACGCCGAGCCGGTGCTGCGCGGCGTCTCGCTCGACGTGCCCGAGGGATCCCTGGTCGCGATCGTCGGCCCGAGCGGATGCGGCAAGACCACGCTGCTGCGCACGATCGCGGGCCTCGTGCGCGCCCGCTCCGGCGAGATCCGGCTCGGCCGGAGGATGGTCGCCACCCACGGCATCCACCTCGCCCCGGAAAAGCGGCGCATCGGCTGGGTGCCGCAGGACGCCGCCCTGTTCCCGCACCTCACCGTCGCCGAGAACGTCGCCTTCGGACTCGGAACGGGCAAGAAGGCCGCGATCGGCGGGGTGCGCGGAGCGGCGCGGAAGCAGGCCCGGAGCGAACGGGTGCGGCATCTGCTCGCGCTCGTCGACCTCACCGCACTGGCCGACCGTCTGCCGGCGCAGCTCTCCGGCGGCCAGTCCCAGCGGGTGGCGCTGGCCCGGGCGCTGGCCGGCGTGCCCGACGTCGTGCTGCTGGACGAGCCGTTCGGGGCGCTCGACCCGCTGTTGCGCGGCGACCTGCGCGACGAGGTGCGGGCCCTGCTGCGCGTCGAGGGCATGACCGGCATCCTCGTCACCCACGACCAGGCCGAGGCGCTCTCCGTCGCCGACTACGTGGCGGTCATGCGCCTCGGGGAGATCCTGCAATTCGGCCGGCCCGACGAGGTCTACCGCAGGCCGGCGACCCCGTGGGTGGCCAGCTTCGTGGGCGAGGCCGTGTTCCTGCCCGGCGTCTGGACCCCCGACGCTCCGGAGGGCACCGGCGGCACCGGCGGCACCGGCGGCACCGCCCGGCCGCCCCGCACCGGCACCGTGCACTGCGCGCTCGGCCGGCTCCCGGCGGAGTGGGTGG
>NZ_SOHC01000019.1:0-5740 GCF_004403955.1 Cryobacterium sp. TMT1-2-1 | reverse complement strand
CGGCCGGGCCCGCGGCGCCTGCGACGGCTGCGGCAGCGGCTGCGAGTGCGGCTTCGGCGACGCCGCGACCGGCACGTGCCGCGGCTCCCGACATCGGCCCGGCCATCGTGCTCGAGGCGACCGGCCTGACGAAGGGGTTCCAGATGCCGGGCGGCACGCGGTTGCTCGCCGTCGACGACGTCTCGTTCCGGCTCGAGCGCGGCACGACGCTCGGCATCGTCGGAGAATCCGGCTCCGGCAAGACCACGACCGCGCGCCTCGTGCTGGCGCTCAGCGCCCCGGACCACGGCGAGGTGCGGGTGCTCGGCCGGCCCTGGAGCTCGGTGTCAGAGCAGGACAGGCGACCGCTCCGCACCTCGGTCGGCGCCATCTACCAGGATGCCCTCGGCTCCTTCGACCCACGGCTGAGCGTCCGCGACATCCTGCGCCACGCCGTCGCCCTCGACGGTCCGCGCCGGCCCGGCACCGGCCGGCCCGCCCTGTTCGGCGCCCACAATGGGGAAGCCGAGGCCCGGGTGGCCGAGTTGCTCGACCGGGTGCGGCTGTCCCCCGCACTGCTCGACCGCAGACCACTGGAGCTCTCCGGCGGCCAGCGTCAGCGGGTGGGAATCGCGCGCGCCCTCGCCTCCCGGCCGCAGATCCTGGTCTGCGACGAGCCGGTCTCCGCCCTCGATGTGGGCGTGCAGGCGCAGGTCCTCGACCTGCTCGACGAGCTCCAGCGCGAGCTGGCGCTCAGCCTGCTGTTCATCTCGCACGACCTCGGGGTGGTGCAGCACGTCAGCGACCGGGTCGCGGTGATGAACGAGGGCCGGATCGTGGAGCAGGCGGACGCGCCGAGCGTCTTCGCCTCCCCCACGCATCCGTATACCCGCCGCCTCCTCTCCGCCGTCCCCCGCCTCCCCTGACTTTCTTCCCGCGAAACCGCAGTCGTGCGCGTTATTCGTGCCGTTTAGCGCGCACAACTGCGGTTTCGCGGGGGTGGGATGGGCTTAGATTGGAGGACTGGGAACGTCCCAGCTTTTGAGGCACTTCACCATCGACACGGTGCCGCACAGATCGAATCGGAGAACCATGCCCATCGCCAGCGTTCCGGACAAGCCGGCCCTCGAAGGGCTCGAAGCAAAATGGGGCGGCAGCTGGGAAGAGGCAGGCACCTACCGCTTCGACCGGTCGTCTTCGACCCGCGAGAACATCTACTCGATTGACACCCCGCCGCCGACCGCCTCCGGGTCGTTGCACATCGGCCACGTCTTCTCGTACACGCACACGGATGTCATCGCCCGGTTCCAGCGCATGCGCGGCAAGAGCGTCTTCTACCCGATGGGCTGGGACGACAACGGCCTGCCCACCGAACGGCGCGTGCAGAACTACTACGGCGTGCGCTGCGACCCCTCGCTGCACTACAGCCCCGACTTCGTCGCCCCCTTCGAGGGCGGCGACGGCAAGAGCACCAAGGCCGCCGACCAGCTGCCGATCAGCCGCCGTAACTTCATCGAGCTGTGCGAGCGACTCACGATCGAAGACGAGAAGCAGTTCGAGGCGCTCTGGCGCACCCTCGGCCTGAGCGTTGACTGGACCCAGACCTACCGAACGATCGGCCCGGACTCGCTGGTCACCTCGCAGTCGGCGTTCCTCGGCAACGTCGAGCGCGGCGAGGCCTACCAGGCTATGGCGCCCACGCTCTGGGATGTCACCTTCCGCACGGCCGTCGCCCAGGCCGAGCTCGAGGACAAGGAGGTGCCGGCCGCGTACCACCGGGTCTCCTTCCTGAAGCCGGATGGCTCCACCATCGAGATCGAGACCACGCGCCCCGAGCTCCTCCCGGCCTGCGTCGCCCTGGTGGCGCATCCGGATGACGAGCGCTACAAGCACTTGTTCGGCACGAGCGTGCGCACCCCGCTCTTCGACGTCGAGGTGCCCGTTCTCGCGCACCACCTCGCGCAGAAGGACAAGGGCAGCGGAATCGCGATGATCTGCACCTTCGGCGACGTCACCGACGTCGTCTGGTGGCGCGAACTCGACCTGCCCAACCGGGCCATCATGGGCTTCGACGGCCGGATCATCGCCGAGGTTCCCGAGGCCATCGTCTCCGAAGCGGGCCAGGCCGCGTACGCGCAGCTCGCCGGCAAGACCGTGTTCTCGGCCAAGCAGGCCGTCGTCGAGCTGCTCCGCGCGAGCGGCGACCTCATCGGCGAACCCAGGCCGATCGTGCACGCGGTCAAGTTCTTCGAGAAGGGCGACAAGCCCCTCGAGATCGTCTCCACCCGCCAGTGGTACATCCGCAACGGCGCCCGCGACGAGAAGCTCCGGGCACGCCTGCTCTCCCACGGCAACGACCTCGAATGGCACCCCGAATTCATGCGGGTGCGCTACGAAAACTGGGTCAACGGCCTCACCGGCGACTGGCTCATCTCCCGGCAGCGCTTCTTCGGCGTCCCCCTCCCCGTCTGGTACCCGCTGGATGCCGACGCGAACCCGGTCTTCGACGCCCCGATCCTCGCCACCCGCGAGATGCTCCCGGTCGACCCATCCTCCGAGGCCGCCCCCGGCTACGCGGCCGACCAGCGCGGCCAGGCCGGCGGTTTCGTCGGCGAGGTCGACGTGATGGATACCTGGGCCACCTCGTCGCTCACGCCGCAACTGGCCGGCGGCTGGGAGCGCGACCCCGAGCTGTTCGACCTGGTCTACCCGTTCTCACTGCGCCCGCAGGGCCAGGACATCATCCGCACCTGGCTCTTCTCCACCCTGCTGCGCTCCGAGCTCGAGCACGGGATGTCGCCGTGGAAGCACGCCGCGCTGTCCGGCTTCATCGTCGACCCCGACCGCAAGAAGATGTCCAAGTCCAAGGGCAACGTGGTCACCCCGGCCGGGATGCTCGAGCAGCACGGCTCGGACGCGGTGCGCTACTGGGCGGCATCCTCAAGGCTCGGTACCGATGCCGCGTTCGACCCGATGAACCCGACCCAGATCAAGATCGGCCGCCGCCTGGCGATCAAGATCCTGAACGCGTCCAAGTTCATTCTCAGCTTCGAGGGCGCGGCCGACGCTCCGGTGACCGAACCGATCGACCGGAGCATGCTCGCCGGCCTCGCCGCCGTCGTCACCCAGTCGAGCACCGCTTTCGACAACTACGACCACGCGCGGGCGCTGGAGACCAGCGAAAGCTTCTTCTGGACCTTCTGCGACGACTACCTCGAGCTGGTCAAGGAACGCGCCTACGGCGAGACGGGCCCGGCCCAGGCCTCGGCCGTCGCCGCCCTCCGCACGGCCCTGTCGACGCTGCTGCGACTGTTCGCCCCGTTTGTGCCCTTCGCCACCGAGGAGGCCTGGTCCTGGTCCAACGACGGCTCGGTTCACCGGGCATCCTGGCCGACCGCCGACGAGCTCGCCACGCCCGAGGCGGGCGACCCCGCCCTGCTCGATCTGGCCAGCCGAGCCCTCACCGGAATCCGGCGCGCAAAGACCGATGCGAAGGCTTCGCAGAAAACTGCCGTGTCATCTGCTGTAATTAGTGGAATCGCCTCGCACGTCGGGCTGCTCACGCAGGCCGCCGCTGATCTTCAGGCGGTGGGACGCATTGCGGAGTTGACGTTTGTGGAAGGCAGCGAACTGGCTGTCACTAGTATCGTGCTTGCCACGGTGTCAGAAAGTTAAGGAGAACCGGATGTCTGTTCAGGTACGACCGCTTGGCGACAAGGATTTCTTTTCCTGGCTGGGACTCTTCGAGGGGTACAGCGAGTTCTACAAGAGCGAACTGACTGACGAAAAGGCCCTGCGCGTGTGGAGCTGGATCATCGACAAGGGCCACGACCTGACGGGCGCCGTCGCCCTCAACGACGAGGGCGAGTTCATCGGTTTCGCCCACTACCGCGCCTACCCTCGCACGCTGACCGCAGACCGGGGCCTGTTCCTCGACGATCTCTTCGTCGTCTCCGGCAAGCGCGGAGCCGGCGTGGGCAAGGCCCTGATCGAATTCTCGAAGACCTACGCCGGCGAGCACCACCTCAAGCAGCTGCAGTGGCTCACCGCAGCGGACAACAAGTCCGCGCAGAAGCTCTACGACGATGTCGCCACCCGCACCAGCTGGGTCACCTACGAGATCGAGCTCTAGGCCGGCTCATGCAACTTGGAACACGCTGGTCCGTCGGCGCCCCGGTGCCCGCCGGCCTCCCCCACGTCGTGGAAATCGCCGTCAAGGCGGTCGAGGAGGAACTCGTCGCGGTCGGCGAGGAAACCGGGACCTGGCGCTGGACGCTGACCTGGCTGGAGAGCAAGCCCGTGATCGAGCTCGACGACGGCACGGTCATCCGGTACAACCCGGGGGAAGACAGCGCCACCATCACCCAGCCCGTCGGCCCCGTCGAAGACGACGAGGACTGGATCTAGCACTTTCGAATACCGGGACGCAGCCGTGGCACCCAGGGCGCCCATGAGGCCGATCAGCATGACCAGGCTGTCGATGAGTGTGCCCTTTCCCCGGCGACGTCCCTGCCAGCACGTTATCGCGCGGTGCCGTCCCACCGCCAGAGCGCCGCGACACCGAGTCCGCCGGCAATGCTCACGGCCGACAGCGACAGCTCGCCTGCCCGGCCGGATGCCCGACCCTGCGTGAGGAGCCTGAGCACGAGCAGGGCGCCGCTCGCGCCGAAGGGGTGCCCCACGGCCAGCGCGCCGCCCTGGAGATTGGCGCGCTCCTCCGGGATGCCGAGGATGTCCATCGAGGCGAGCACCTGGGCCGCGAATGCCTCGTTGAATTCGATCCGGGCCAGGTCCGCACTCGCGACATTCTGCCGGTCCAGGACGAGCCGGGCGGCTTCGGCGCCGGCGATGCCGAGGTGGTTCGGGTCCGTGCCGGTCACCGCCGAGTCGACAAAGCGAAGGTAGCCGGTCAGCCCGAGGCTGTCGGCGACCCTCCTGCTGGTGACCAGCACCACGACGGCGCCGTCGGCATCGGCGCAGGAATTGCCGGCGGTCACGGTGCCGCCCGGCCGGAATACGGGCGGGAATCGGCGCAGCAGCTCGGCCGTGAGCGAGCGCCGGGGACCCTCGTCGGCCGAGACCAGGCCGGCCTCCGCGTGCACCGGAACGATCTCGCCGGCCAGGGCGCCCGTGTCCTGGGCGACGCCGGCCAGCCGGTGGCTGCGCAGCGCGTACGCGTCCTGGCGCTCCCGGGTGATGCCGAACCGGTCGGCGACGTTCTCGGCGGCGACGCCCATGTCGGGGTCGCCCACCTCGTCGGGAGAAAAGCGCACCCGATCGAAGAAATCCGCATGCCCCGGCGTCGAGGTCAGCCGGTGCGCACGCAGCGGCGCCGTGCTGCAGCTCTCCACGCCGCCGGCCAGATAGGCACTGCCCGCGCCGGACGCCACGAGCCGGCAGGCCAGCACGATGGCCTCCAGTCCCGAGCCGCACTGCCGGTCGATGGTCATGCCGGGCACGCGGGACGGCAGCCCGGCCGCGAGGGCGGCCAGCCGGGCCACGTTGCCGCCGCCGCCCACCGCGTTGCCGATGATGACGTCGTCGATGTCGGCCGCCGGGATGCCGCCGGCGGCGACCACGGCCGAGAGCACGGGGGCGAGCAGCTCGTCGGCGAGAATTCCCCCGAAGACGCCGTTCCGGCGTGCGAAAGCGGTGCGTCGGCCGAGCACGACCACCGGCTCCCGGTCGGCGCCGCTCGCGGCCGCGCCGGTGAGGGCCGCGCCGGTGAGGGCCGCGCCGGTGAGGTTTCCAGCTGCGCGGG
>NZ_SOHC01000018.1:0-5674 GCF_004403955.1 Cryobacterium sp. TMT1-2-1 | reverse complement strand
CTGGGTGCGTCCGATCCTTGAGAACTCAACAGCGTGCACAATGTCAAATGCCAAAAACCTCGTGGTTGGATCCCGTTTCTAGCGGGTGAATGCCAAGAGATTCCTTTGGAAAACATTTAAACAACAAAGCAAGTCAGTAATGATTTGTTCTGTCAGTTTCAAACTTGCAGATTGTTCGCCCATTCCGGCGGCTTTCTGCACTAGATGTGCCGTTGCCTTCGGGTTTCGTGCAATCAAACATTTACGGAGAGTTTGATCCTGGCTCAGGACGAACGCTGGCGGCGTGCTTAACACATGCAAGTCGAACGGTGAAGAGAAGCTTGCTTCTTGGATCAGTGGCGAACGGGTGAGTAACACGTGAGCAATCTGCCCTTGACTCTGGGATAAGCGTTGGAAACGACGTCTAATACCGGATACGACCCTCGGAGGCATCTCCTGGGGGTGGAAAGAATTTTGGTCAAGGATGAGCTCGCGGCCTATCAGCTAGTTGGTGAGGTAATGGCTCACCAAGGCGACGACGGGTAGCCGGCCTGAGAGGGTGACCGGCCACACTGGGACTGAGACACGGCCCAGACTCCTACGGGAGGCAGCAGTGGGGAATATTGCACAATGGGCGAAAGCCTGATGCAGCAACGCCGCGTGAGGGACGAAGGCCTTCGGGTTGTAAACCTCTTTTAGTAGGGAAGAAGCGAAAGTGACGGTACCTGCAGAAAAAGCACCGGCTAACTACGTGCCAGCAGCCGCGGTAATACGTAGGGTGCAAGCGTTGTCCGGAATTATTGGGCGTAAAGAGCTCGTAGGCGGTTTGTCGCGTCTGCTGTGAAAACCCGAGGCTCAACCTCGGGCCTGCAGTGGGTACGGGCAGACTAGAGTGCGGTAGGGGAGATTGGAATTCCTGGTGTAGCGGTGGAATGCGCAGATATCAGGAGGAACACCAATGGCGAAGGCAGATCTCTGGGCCGTAACTGACGCTGAGGAGCGAAAGCATGGGGAGCGAACAGGATTAGATACCCTGGTAGTCCATGCCGTAAACGTTGGGAACTAGATGTGGGGACCATTCCACGGTCTCCGTGTCGCAGCTAACGCATTAAGTTCCCCGCCTGGGGAGTACGGCCGCAAGGCTAAAACTCAAAGGAATTGACGGGGGCCCGCACAAGCGGCGGAGCATGCGGATTAATTCGATGCAACGCGAAGAACCTTACCAAGGCTTGACATATAGAGGAAACGGCTGGAAACAGTCGCCCCGCAAGGTCTCTATACAGGTGGTGCATGGTTGTCGTCAGCTCGTGTCGTGAGATGTTGGGTTAAGTCCCGCAACGAGCGCAACCCTCGTCCTATGTTGCCAGCACGTAATGGTGGGAACTCATGGGATACTGCCGGGGTCAACTCGGAGGAAGGTGGGGATGACGTCAAATCATCATGCCCCTTATGTCTTGGGCTTCACGCATGCTACAATGGCCGGTACAAAGGGCTGCAATACCGTAAGGTGGAGCGAATCCCAAAAAGCCGGTCTCAGTTCGGATTGAGGTCTGCAACTCGACCTCATGAAGTCGGAGTCGCTAGTAATCGCAGATCAGCAACGCTGCGGTGAATACGTTCCCGGGCCTTGTACACACCGCCCGTCAAGTCATGAAAGTCGGTAACACCCGAAGCCAGTGGCCTAACCGCAAGGAAGGAGCTGTCGAAGGTGGGATCGGTGATTAGGACTAAGTCGTAACAAGGTAGCCGTACCGGAAGGTGCGGCTGGATCACCTCCTTTCTAAGGAGCACAGCACCTCTCCCCGGTATACAGGGAGATCACAGGTGCCAAGCCATTTCGGAAACATACGTTTTCCGGTGGCGCTCATGGGTGGAACATTGACATTGATGCGGAACCAAACGGTTCGATCTCAGTACTCTGCAGCGTTGTTTACAACGCGGCAGATGGAACGGGTTGGTCCTGGCGGGTTCGCATATGCACGCTGTTGGGTCCTGAGGGACCGGAACAAGCCGGCTAGTCCGGCTTTGATCCTTTCCTTCTGGACCTTTTCTTGTTCCCATCATTCGGGGATGAGCGGAGGTACCGCCCGTACTTTGAGAACTACACAGTGGACGCGAGCATCTTAAATTTGACGGACCTTTTGGTCCGCAAATTACAAAGACCAACGCAAATATCGTTCCTTCGGGAACTGATGCGTTGATCATTGGTCAATTTCGGTCGCGAATTTATTCGCGACACTTAATCGATTCAAACTCATGTGATTTCAAATTTCTAAGAGCAAACGGTGAATGCCTTGGCATGTAGAGCCGAAGAAGGACGTAGTAATCTGCGATAAGCCTCGGGGAGTTGATAAACGAACTTTGATCCGAGGATTTCCGAATGGGGAAACCCCGCCAGGCCCGCAAGGTGACCTGGTGACTCCCGCCTGAATATATAGGGCGGGTAGAGGGAACGTGGGGAAGTGAAACATCTCAGTACCCACAGGAAGAGAAAACAACAGTGATTCCGTTAGTAGTGGCGAGCGAAACCGGATGAGGCTAAACCGATCATGTGTGATAGCCGGCAGGCGTTGCATGGTCGGGGTTGCGGGACTTTTCTGCTGCTTCTGCCGAACAGTGAGGGTTAGAACGTTGTATAGACGAACAGGATTGAAAGCCTGGTCATAGAGGGTGCGAACCCCGTAGTCGAAATGCAGCAATCGCCCGAAGAGTATCCCAAGTAGCACGGGGCCCGAGAAATCCCGTGTGAATCCGTCAGGACCACCTGATAAGCCTAAATACTCCTACATGACCGATAGTGAACAAGTACCGTGAGGGAAAGGTGAAAAGTACCCCGGGAGGGGAGTGAAATAGTACCTGAAACCGTTTGCTTACAAACCGTTGGAGCCAGCTTTGTTCTGGTGACAGCGTGCCTTTTGAAGAATGAGCCTGCGAGTTAGTGATATGTGGCGAGCTTAACCCGAGAGGGGAATGCGTAGCGAAAGCGAGTCTGAATAGGGCGATTCAGTCGCATGTCCTAGACCCGAAGCGAAGTGATCTATCCATGGCCAGGTTGAAGCGACGGTAAGACGTCGTGGAGGACCGAACCCACTTCAGTTGAAAATGGAGGGGATGAGCTGTGGATAGGGGTGAAAGGCCAATCAAACTTCGTGATAGCTGGTTCTCTCCGAAATGCATTTAGGTGCAGCGTTGCGTGTTTCTTGCCGGAGGTAGAGCTACTGGATGGCCGATGGGGCCCAAAAGCTTACTGACGTCAGCCAAACTCCGAATGCCGGTAAGTGAGAGCGCAGCAGTGAGACGGTGGGGGATAAGCTTCATCGTCGAGAGGGAAACAACCCAGACCACCAACTAAGGTCCCAAAGCGCGTGCTAAGTGGGAAAGGATGTGGAGTTGCACAGACAACCAGGAGGTTGGCTTAGAAGCAGCCACCCTTGAAAGAGTGCGTAATAGCTCACTGGTCAAGTGATTCCGCGCCGACAATGTAACGGGGCTCAAGCACGCCACCGAAGTTGTGGCATTAATATTTTTGGTAAGCCGCCACCTTGTGTGGTTGGTTCAGCCGTGTTGATGGGTAGGAGAGCGTCGTGTGGCCAGCGAAGCGGCGGTGTAAACCAGCCGTGGAGGCTACACGAGTGAGAATGCAGGCATGAGTAGCGAAAGACGGGTGAGAAACCCGTCCTCCGAAAGATCAAGGTTTCCAGGGCCAGGCTAATCCGCCCTGGGTAAGTCGGGACCTAAGGCGAGGCCGACAGGCGTAGTCGATGGACAACGGGTTTATATTCCCGTACTGATGAAGAACCGTCCAAGCTAATTCAGTAATGCTAAGTGTCTGAATCCCACTGACCAATGCCTTCGGGCTGCGGGGGTGGGCCTAGCGCACGACCCTATGCTGGTGCGGTTAGCGTATTAACAGGTGTGACGCAGGAAGGTAGCTGAGCCGGGCGATGGTTGTCCCGGTCTAAGGATGTAGGCCGAGAGATAGGCAAATCCGTCTCTCATATAAGGCTGAGACCCGATGGGTAGCCCGTAAGGGCGAAATCAGTGATCCTATGCTGCCAAGAAAAGCATCGACGCGAGGTTCAAGTCACCCGTACCCCAAACCGACTCAGGTGATCAGGTAGAGAATACTAAGGAGATCGAGAGAATCGTGGTTAAGGAACTCGGCAAAATGCCCCCGTAACTTCGGGAGAAGGGGGGCCTGAGGCGTGAAGGGATTTACTCCTGGAGCGTTCGAAGGCCGCAGAGACCAGTGGGAAGCGACTGTTTACTAAAAACACAGGTCCGTGCCAAGTCGCAAGACGATGTATACGGACTGACGCCTGCCCGGTGCTGGAAGGTTAAGAGGAAGGGTTAGCGCAAGCGAAGCTCAGAATTTAAGCCCCAGTAAACGGCGGTGGTAACTATAACCATCCTAAGGTAGCGAAATTCCTTGTCGGGTAAGTTCCGACCTGCACGAATGGCGTAACGACTTCCCAGCTGTCTCAACCGCGAACTCGGCGAAATTGCATTACGAGTAAAGATGCTCGTTACGCGCAGCAGGACGGAAAGACCCCGTGACCTTTACTACAGCTTGGTATTGGTGTTCGGTGTGGCTTGTGTAGGATAGGTGGGAGACTGTGAAGCTTGGACGCTAGTTCAGGTGGAGTCAACGTTGAAATACCACTCTGGTCATATTGGATATCTAACTTCGAACCGTAATCCGGTTCAGGGACAGTGCCTGGTGGGTAGTTTAACTGGGGCGGTTGCCTCCTAAAAAGTAACGGAGGCGCCCAAAGGTTCCCTCAACCTGGTTGGCAATCAGGTGTCGAGTGTAAGTGCACAAGGGAGCTTGACTGTGAGACTGACAAGTCGAGCAGGGACGAAAGTCGGGACTAGTGATCCGGCAGTGGCTTGTGGAAGCGCTGTCGCTCAACGGATAAAAGGTACCTCGGGGATAACAGGCTGATCTTGCCCAAGAGTCCATATCGACGGCATGGTTTGGCACCTCGATGTCGGCTCGTCGCATCCTGGGGCTGGAGTAGGTCCCAAGGGTTGGGCTGTTCGCCCATTAAAGCGGTACGCGAGCTGGGTTTAGAACGTCGTGAGACAGTTCGGTCCCTATCCGCTGCGCGCGCAGGAAATTTGAGAAGATCTATCCCTAGTACGAGAGGACCGGGATGGACGAACCTCTGGTGTGTCAGTTGTTCCGCCAGGAGCACCGCTGATTAGCTACGTTCGGAACGGATAACCGCTGAAAGCATCTAAGCGGGAAGCCGGCTTCGAGATGAGATTTCCATCCCTTCGGGGGAGAGGCTCGCAGCTAGACTACTGCGTTGATAGGCCGGATGTGGAAGAGAGGACTAAAGACTCTTGAAGCTGACCGGTACTAATAAGCCGATAATTTGATAACACTCAGTTTGAATAAGCTGCTCTGCGTCCACTATGTGGTTCTCGATGTACGGTCGAGAACAACGCCCCACGGTGTCTCATAAACACTGGGGGCTCTATAACTAAAAAATATAGGTTCGAAACATCGAAAAGTGTTTCGGCGGCTATAGCAAGAGGGAAACGCCCGGTCTCATTCCGAACCCGGAAGCTAAGACTCTTTGCGCCGATGGTACTGCAGGGGGGACCCTGTGGGAGAGTAGGACACCGCCGGACTTAACTTAGAAACAAACAAAATGGCCACCTCACAGGGTGGCCATTTTGCGTTAAG
>NZ_SOHC01000021.1:0-5349 GCF_004403955.1 Cryobacterium sp. TMT1-2-1 | reverse complement strand
CTCCCTCACATATGTGGCACTACGAGCCAGACACACCCGGCCCGCAACCCACGGTCTATGCGATCGGGAGGCCCCAGCTCAATACCCCATAGCGTCTAGTCTCATGGTGCGTACTATGCAAGCCCTCGGCCCGCATGCCCTCCCGGGCTAGCGTTCAAGCATGGATAGCGAATCGGCACTGCGACGGGCCAAGCACCCACGCACCATCCTGGCGGGCCCTTACGGGCATCCGTTTCACCCGCTACTCGTGACCATCCCGATCGGCGCGTGGACGGCGAGTATCGTCTTCGATATTGCCGCCGGTGCGACGGGCGACGTTGCCTTCGCTAGCGGCGCAACCTGGCTAATCGGGATCGGACTTGTGGGCGCGATGCTCGCGGCCGCCGCCGGTCTCATGGACCTCGCCGCGCTCAATCGCGGCACGCGGGCTCGCCATATCGCGCTCACGCACATGTCGCTCAACCTCGCGGTCATCGTTCTCTTCGCGATCGGATTCGCGATTCGCCTCTCCGACGCAGTGAGCATCGTCGGCGTAGTGCTGAGCGTCGTCGCCCTCCTCCTGCTCGCGGCATCCGGATTCCTCGGCGGAGAACTCGTGTTCCGACACGGCGTGCGAGTCGCGGACGAGACGACGCAGCGGAAGGCGTTCGAACACTGAGCGTCGTCGTCACCGGCGCCTCGAGCGGGATCGGCCGCGCCACCGCACTCGCCCTAGCTCGCCGCGGAACACGGCTCGTGCTCGCCGCACGCAGCGCCTCGAGCCTGGACGAGGTCGCGGCTGAATGCCGCTCGCTGGGTGGCGAGGCGATCGCCGTGCCAACCGACGTTGCCGACCCGGACCAGATCTCGCTTCTCGCCGCGACCGCGATCGAGAGGTTCACCAGCATCCGCGGCTGGGTCAGCGCGGCCGGAGTGTACGCCGCGGGCAGCGTGGAAGAGACCCCCGACCGCATCTTCCGCCGAGTGCTCGAGGTCAATCTGCTTGGCCAGGTGTATGGCGCTAGAGCGGCGCTGCCGGCCCTGCGGCGCACGCGCGGCACGCTCGTGCTGCTCGGCTCGGTCTTCTCGCGCGTTCCGGCGCCAATGGTGTCGGCGTACGTCGCGAGCAAGCACGCGGTGCTCGGATTCGCAGAGTGCCTGCGTCTCGAGCTACTCGGCTCGGGGGTGCGCGTGTGCACCATACTGCCCTCGACGACCGATACTCCCATCTATATCCACGCTGCGAACCGCACCGGGCGAGTCGTGCATCCGATGCCCCCTCTCGTCTCCCCCGACCGGGTCGCGGCCGCCATAGTGCGCCGACTTGAGCATCCGCGCCCCACTACCGTTGTCGGGCGCACACAGGGACTCGGAATACCCCTCCGGCTGCTCGCGCGACCGCTCTACGATCGACTAATCGTCGCGGGTATGATGCACCTCGGACTTCGGGCCGACGGCATCCCCGACTCCGACGGCACCGTGTTCGAGCCCGATCCTGCTTCGAACACGGTAGACGGCGGATGGCGGCAGCGCGGCGGACCATCTAACGAACAATGACTGCGCTGGATGCAATCGACTGGCATGCCGCTTAGTCGGTATCCGCGTCGTCATCATTTTCCGTGACGGTCCGGGTGCCAACATTCCCCACCGAACTTTGGTGTCGTCTGCTAAGTGCTCGCTTGGGGTGACTTTGTCAGGCGCAAACGAGAAGTGCAGCAAGGCGCCGCCCTCAGGAGAACTGGTCTGATCGCACCCGGTCTAGTGAGCACGCACGTAATTCAATCCCTCTGAACGGGAATGCTCGCGGTATGCGGGGACGGCTCAGATGGCTCAGTGGGCTCCGGGACTATACGCAGCCCGTCGATATCGTTGGCTGTTTGCATCAGCGCGTCAAGCCATATCCGGTTGATTACGGGCACCCTGCTGCCCTCGAACCTGAACTGGATCAATACTGTCGCGTTGAGCCATACGGTCGAGCGACCACTTCCCGAGGTGGGCTCGAACTCGAACGTGAAAGCGAAGCCCTCGTGTCGACGCAACTTCGTCAGCATGACGACCTTCAGGTGAGCCAAGACCCGGTCATCGATACGCACCGATTCAGGAGGGCTCCCAAACAGAAAGTGACCCATCGCACATCCATCCCAATACACAACGCAACGCCTACGCCGCTCGCCCAGATTACTTGACGGTCGATCTGGGACCCGCATGATCTACTAGAGCAGCCATTCCTCCTCTGCAATCGACTGGGCGGGAGGGGTTGGCTCCTCAATCTCGCGCGTCTCCAGAAACACGGGCAGGCCTGGCGTGATCAGGGCAGCGAGCGTAGTTCCTTCCACAGGGATGTCGACCATGGCTCCGCCCTCGCGGGTAGCCATAGTCAGTCGGGCGCGGAGGCCCGCAAGATCAGTTGTCGAGGGGAGATAGAAGAGTTTGGTGCCGATCGACAAGTACGCCGCTTGCATGATTTTCTCCGATGGGTTCCTTGCCACGCTACGTCGGAAATTGCGACCCATGTGGGCTTGCGGAAAGCGGGATTTCCCCCGTCCGCAAGTCCGGGGGCGGATGACGGGCAGGGTCAAGCCCCTTTCAGGATTACCGGCGGTGTGCGCACGATGAGGTATGAACAGTGCAGAGATCCTTTTGACTTGGCCCGAGGAGGCGCGGGAGGCGGCTCAGCTGGTGGTGGATAGATACGGTGAACCGGACGAGGCTCAACCGTCCCAGTTGGTGTGGTTCGAGGTTGGTGAGTGGAAGCGCGTCGTGGCCACTAGGGAGTTTTGGGAGCATCAGTTCCCTGCCCCTCACCATGATTCTGTGGAGTCGGTCATTGACTATCGGGTACCGCCGGAGATGTTTAGCGCTTTGGCTGAGTTCGATGGCAGCGTTGTCGCCCGGCGGACGATGGGTGAGATGGCGGCCACGTGTCATGATGAGGAGGCGAACCGTTTGGCTCTGAACCTCGCCCACGAGATTGTCACGGGTGATCGTGATGTCACCGATGCGCGGGCGTATTACTCGACGGAGTTCGTCGATGCTCGCCGGAAGGCACCTACCCCCTACATGGAGAAGCTCAACTTCGTGCAAGCGGGCCAAACTGTCGATGCCGACATCCGCACCATCTCCGAGCTTGAGTTGCAACAGGCCGCCAAGGAGGGCGAAGCATGAATTCTTTGGCGCCCGATCCCGCTAGGCCATCCGTTGACCATAGCGACCTTCCGCTTCCGGACTTCGATCACGTGCTGATCGGTCATCTTCCCTCGAGGATCGCCTCACTCGATGAGGCTTCCGTGGCCCAGCTCATCGCCTATGAGCAGCAGCACGGTCACCGCTTGCCTGTGCTGCGAGTGCTCGAGAACCGTGTGGAGGCACTGCATCAAGGTGCGCCCCCCAGCGATTCCGAGCTGGCATCCGGTATGCCTGAGAGCGCCATCGGCCCGAACCGCGGCTCGAAGGTGAGCCCGGCGACGGCGGGGCCGCCGATTGATCCTGCAGTCAATAGCATCCTCACCAACCCCACGCAGCGATAGGAGTCAGCCGTCTCGCTCCCGGGATGGCGAAAGGCTCCGGTGGTACGAGACCACTGGAGCCTTCCTGTGCAATCGTGGTTTTCACCTCTCTTGCACTATCGACGCTACGCCCGCCGACCCGCAGCGCACAACCCCTAAAGGCCTTGGCGGTAGGTCGGATAATCGGGGTACCGGTAATCGGGCCCCCAGAACGGTCCGTACCCGTAGTAGCCCAGGATGCTCCCGTAGGTTTCCCGTTCCCGCACCAGGTCGGGATCGTAGGCTGGTGCGCCGGCGACGTGTTCGCGGGTCTGGTCGATCCACACTTCGTCGCCGGTGATGGAGGTGATGGCATCTACCGGGATGAAGGTCTTGTCCTGGCCGATGCCCAAGAATCCTCCCGACGCGACTTCGATGAAATGGACCCTGCGCTCGGTCTCATCGACGAGCAGATCCTTGACCTTGCCGATATCGGCGCCGTCCTTATCTTTGACGTCGCGTTCGCGAATGTCCTCATCCCGGTTGGCAACCGTTTCGTCGGTTTCGCTGAGCTTAACCAGCAGGCCTGTGTCAGATGTTTCCATGATTCGTTCTCCTTCTGTCTGTTGGGCGATGGTTATGTGCGGGAGGCGCCAGGTTCGGAGATGTACTCGACGAGGTCGCCGATCCGGTCATCCGGCAGGCTGCGTGCCGCGTCGGCCTGGGTGAGCATGCCGACCAGATCGTGGCCATCGATCACCGGCAGCCGCCGAACCTTGTGCTCTTTCATGGTCGCCAGCGCTTCGCTGACGTCGTCGTCGGCACCGATAGTGACGGGCTTGCCCTGAGCGAGCTCCCCCGCCGTCACGGTCATGGGATCGCCGCCCTCCGCGATGCAGGCGACGACGATGTCCCGATCGGTGAGCATCCCCTTGAGGCGGTTGTCTTCCCCGCAGATGGGCATCGATCCGATATCGAAGTCGCGCAGCTTGCGGGCGGCGTCCGCGAGTGTTTCGTTCTCGCCGATGCACTCGACGCCGGCGGTCATGATTTCGCGTGCAGTGGTCACGATGATCTACCTCCTCGATTAGTTCCGGCCGTACCTGGCCGGACCGCTCTCTTGAGTGAGATCCACACACTTGGACAGTCAGCTGCCGGCGAGAACGGAAATGAACTGTTGCCCTCTCCACGCTAGGCGCGCGTCCACGGGGTGTCGAAGAATCCATACCCCCTAGCACATTGAAGCGAAAGCGGGTAAGCACGAAGGCGTGACACAAACGAGAGGCGGATTCGATGCCCACCTGCGATAGCTGCGGCAATGACTACGACAAGACGTTCACCATCACCAGAGGCGATCAAAGCAGTACCTTCGACAGCTTCGAGTGCGCGATCCACCTGATGGCACCGGTGTGCGCGCACTGCGGCTGCCGGATCTTGGGCCACGGAGTCGAGACCGACGCTGGCATCTACTGCTGCGCGCATTGCTCGCGCCAAGAAGGTCACACCGAACTGGTTGACCGAGTTTAGAACGCTCGAACCCCGATGGGCCCAGTCTGCCTCCTCGCCATGGCGTGGTCGTTGACCTAGGTTCGAAGTATGGATAAACGAGACGACGAAGTTGTAGACCAGTCTGCCAAGAACGCCACTGAAACGGCACCCACACCCGAGCCAGACCTGGCTCCCCCTCTTGAGCCGGGACCAGATGACGAGCTCAGCAATCCTGAGCCTCACCCCGATACCGACCCCGAAGAAGACCCCTCTCCCCTGCAAGGACCCGGCGCAAGCGCCTAGGCCGTGTTGAATAAGTCGGTGTTGATCCAGATCAACGTGGCGGCAAGGGTGATACCGGCTTGGTAGTTGCGGGCCGTCTTGTCGGAGCGCATGG
>NZ_SOHC01000037.1:0-5269 GCF_004403955.1 Cryobacterium sp. TMT1-2-1 | reverse complement strand
GGCGCGTCCGCCTGGCCGGCGGCGTCCGTCGCGACGGCGAACGCCACGGCGACGGCCGCGCCTCGGCAGCCCGCCGAGCTCATGGGGGCCAGCGGCCGCAGCGAGGGCGCCGAACCGCTGCTTGCCCGCGCCCACCACGGCTCGGTGAGCAAGGACCAGCGGGCGATCATCGAAGACGACCTCAAGTCGGGCAGGCTGCGCTGCGTGGTCGCCACGTCGAGCCTGGAGCTCGGCATCGACATGGGCGCCGTCGACCTGGTGGTGCAGGTGGAGTCCCCGCCGTCGGTCGCCAGCGGGCTGCAGCGCGTGGGGCGGGCCGGGCACCAGGTCGGCGAGGTCTCGCGCGGCGTCATCTACCCGAAGCACCGCGCCGACCTCATCCACGCCGCGGTCGCCGCCGAACGCATGGTCGCCGGCCTGATCGAGTCGCTCGCCGTGCCGACGAACCCGCTGGACATCCTCGCCCAGCAGACCGTCGCGGCGACGGCCCTCGAACCCATCGATGTGGAGGAGTGGTTCGACACCGTGCGCCGGAGCGCGCCGTTCGCCACGCTGCCGCGGTCGGCCTACGAGGCGACGCTCGACCTGCTCGCCGGCCGGTATCCGTCGGACCAGTTCGCCGAGCTGCGCCCGCGCATCATCTGGGACCGCGAAGCCGGAACGCTGACCGGACGGCCCGGCGCGCAGCGGCTCGCGGTGACCAGCGGCGGCACGATCCCCGACCGCGGCCTGTTCGGCGTCTTCATGGCCGGGGACCAGGCCACCGGCCGGCGGGTCGGCGAACTCGACGAGGAGATGGTCTACGAGTCCAGGGTCGGCGACGTCTTCGCGCTCGGCGCGACGAGCTGGCGCATCCAGGAGATCACCCACGACCGCGTGGTCGTCACCCCGGCGTTCGGCGAGCCCGGACGGCTGCCGTTCTGGAAAGGCGACGGCCTCGGACGCCCCGCCGAACTCGGCCGGGCGATCGGCGCGTTCACCCGCGAGGTGTCGGCCGCTCCTCCCGCGGAGGCCCGCGCCCGGTGCGCCGCCGCCGGGCTCGACGAGCGCGCGGTGACCAACCTGCTCGCGTTCCTGGCCGAACAGCGCGCCGCCACCGCCCACCTGCCCACCGATCGCACCCTCGTCGTCGAACGGTTCCGCGACGAACTCGGCGACTGGAGGGTCGTGCTGCATTCCCCGTACGGCATGACCGTGCACGCACCGTGGGCCCTCGCCGTCGGCGCCCGGGTGCGCGAACGCTTCGGCATCGACGGCGCCTGCATGGCCGCCGACGACGGGATCGTCGTGCGCATTCCCGACACCGAAGCCGAGCCGCCCGGCGCGGAACTGTTCGTCTTCGACCCCGACGAACTCGAGCAGCTCGTCACCGACGAGGTCGGCGGGTCCGCCCTGTTCGCCGCGCGGTTCCGCGAATGCGCCGCCCGGGCACTCCTCCTGCCGCGCTACGACCCCGGCCGCAGGTCGCCGCTCTGGCAGCAACGGCAGAAGGCGTCGCAGCTGCTCGACGTGGCCCGCACCTTCCCGACCTTCCCGATCATCCTCGAGACCGTGCGCGAATGCCTGCAGGACGTCTACGACCTGCCCGCGCTGACCCTGCTCGCCCGGGAGATCTCCGCCCGCTCGGTGCGCCTGGTCGAGACGACGACGGATGCCGCGAGCCCGTTCGCGAGCACCCTCCTGTTCGGCTACGTCGCCGCGTTCATGTACGAGGGGGATTCCCCGCTTGCCGAACGCCGGGCCACCGCGCTCTCGATCGATTCGTCCCTGCTGGCCGAGCTGCTCGGCCGCGTCGAGCTGCGAGAGCTGCTCGACCCCGCGGTGATGGAGCTCACCGACCTGGAGCTGCAGCGCCTCGCGGAGGGAAGGCGGGCCCGGGGGATCGAGGGCGTGGCCGACCTGCTGCGCGGACTCGGCCCGCTGACCGTCGACGAGGTGGCCGCGCGCCTGGCGCCGGATGCGTCTGCGCCGCCGTCACCGAGCGCGTCGTCACCGAGCGCGCCGTCACCGAGCGCGTCGTCACAGGACGCCCCTTCGACCGAGCACGCGAGCGCAACCCAGGCCGAGTCACACCTCACCGCCCTGGTCGCCGCTCGCCGCGCCATCCGGGTCGGCTACGCCGGACACGAGTGGTGGGCGGCCATCGAGGATGCGAGCCGCCTGCGGGACGCGCTCGGCGTTCCCTTGCCGATGGGTATCCCGGATGCCTTCACCGAGTCCGTGGCCGACCCTCTCGGCGACCTGGTCAGCCGGTATGCGCGCAGCCACGGGCCGTTCACCGTCGCCGACGTGGCCGCCCGATTCGGCCTCGGCACCGCCGTGGCGCTGGGCGCGCTGAGGCGGCTCGCCGACGCGCGCCGCCTCGTCGAGGGTGAGTTCCGGCCGACCGGAACCGGCAGCGAATGGTGCGACGCCGAGGTGCTGCGCCGTCTGCGCCGACGGTCCCTGGCCGCACTCCGGCACGAGGTCGAACCGGTTGACCAGCTGACCGTCGGCCGTTTCCTGCCGGCCTGGCAGCATGTGGGCGGCAAGCTCCGCGGGATCGACGGCGTCGCATCCGTGATCGAACAGCTGGAGGGGGTGCGGATCCCCGCCTCGGCCTGGGAGTCGCTCATCCTCCCGGCCCGGATCGCCGCGTACAGCCCGGCCATGCTCGACGAACTGACCGCGACCGGCGAGGTGCTCTGGGCCGGCTCGGGCACGCTGGCCGGCAACGACGGGTGGATCAGCCTGCACCTGGCCGAGACGGCGCCGCTCACCCTGCCGCCTCCGGTCGACCGGGAGACCACGCCCCTGCAGCGGGAGATCCTGGCGACCCTCGGCGGCGGGGGAGCGTACTTCTTCCGCCAGCTCGCGGATGCCGTCGGCAGCCAGGACGACGCCGACCTCGCTGCGGCGCTCTGGGACCTGGTCTGGGCAGGGCTGATCGGCAACGACACGTTCGCCCCCGTGCGCTCGCTCATCCGCGGCGGACGCACGGCCCACAAGATCGCAAGGTCGGCGCCCCGGACCCGGCTGCACGACGGCCGGCCTCTCGCCCGGCCCCGGCTGCCCAGCCGGAGCGGCCCGCCCACCGTGTCGGGGCGATGGTCGATCCTTCCGCTGGCCGACGACTCGGCCACCCGGCGCGCGCACGCGCTCGCCGAGACCCTGCTCGAACGCTATGGGGTGGTGACCCGGGGTTCGGTGACGAGCGAGGGGGTGCCCGGCGGCTTCGCGCTCGTCTACCGCACCCTCAGCGGCTTCGAGGAGACCGGGCGCGCTCGCCGCGGCTACTTCGTCGAAGGTCTCGGTGCCGCGCAGTTCGCCGCCGGAGGCACGATCGACCGCCTGCGCTCCTTCACCGCGGACAGCAGCGCGGCCGATCGGTCGGGGGGTTCGGTTCCCGCGCGCCCCGCCGTCACCCTCGCCGCGACCGACCCGGCGAATCCGTACGGCGCGATGCTGCCCTGGCCGGCCTTGCCGGAGGGCACCGGACACCGGCCGGGCCGGAAGGCCGGCGCCCTGGTGGTGCTCGTCGACGGTTCCCTCGTGCTCTACGTCGAACGCGGCGGCAAGACCGTGCTGGCGTTCGGTCCGGCAAGCGAAACCGGCGGCGCCGGCACCGCGTCCGGCGCTCCTGCCGCCCCCACCGACGAAATCCTCGGGGTCGCCGCGGTGTCCCTGGCCGCGGTCGTCACGGGCGGAGGGGTCGAGAAGCTCGCCGTGCAAACGGTCAACGGACAGTTCGTGGTCGGCACCCCGGTGGGCGCTGCGCTGCAGGCCGCCGGGTTCGGGCTGTCGCCGCAGGGGCTGAGACTCCGTGCCTGAGGGCGACACCGTCTTCCGCACCGCGCGCACCCTCGACCAGGCGCTGCACGGGGAGCTGCTGACCGGCTGCGACCTCCGGGTGCCGGCCTTCGCGACCGTCGACCTGGCCGGCGAGCGGATGCATGAGGTCGCCAGTCGAGGGAAACACCTGCTGATGCGGGTGGGGGAGGCGAGCATCCACTCACACCTGAAGATGGAAGGCGCCTGGCACCTCTACCGGCACGGCAGCCGGTGGCAGCGGCCGGCCTTCCAGGCGAGGGCCGTGCTGGAAACGGACGACTGGGTCGCCGTCGGCTTCGACCTCGGGCTGCTCGAGGTGCTGCCGCTGGCTCGGGAGGCCGAGCGGCTCGCCTGGCTCGGCCCCGACCTCCTCGGCGCCGACTGGGACCCCGACGAGGCCGTGCGCCGCATCCGCTCCGAGCCCGAGAAGCCGATCGCCGTGGCCCTGGCCGACCAAAGCAACCTGGCCGGGCTCGGCAACGAGTACGTGAACGAGCTGTGCTTCCTCCGCGGCATCCTGCCCACCCGGCAGGTGGTGGCGGTGACGGATGTTCCGGGGCTGGTCGACCTCGCGCACCGACTGATCCTGGCCAACCGCGACCGAGCCGAACGCACAACGACCGGCAACACCCGGCGCGGGGCGCAGAGCTGGGTGTTCTCCCGCGCCGGCCAGGCCTGCCGGCGCTGCGGTACCCGCATCGAGAGTGGCAGCCTGGGGCGGAACGAGCTCGAGCTGCGGAACACGTTCTGGTGCCCGCGCTGCCAGACCTAGCCCGGCGCGATCCGGTCTCGACAAGCTCGACCACCGGAGCTCGACCACCGAGTCGGCGGGGGCCTACTCTGTCGGCATGGGAATCACGCTGGCAGCGGCGGCTGTCGTCAGGGACGACACCGAACGGTTCCTCCTGGTGCTGCGGGCCGAGCAGCCGGAGGCCGGGCGGTGGAGCGTCCCCGGCGGGAAAGTTCTGCCGGGCGAGACCTTCGAGGCGGCGGCCGCCCGCGAGGTGCTCGAGGAGACCGGTGTCACCGTGCGGATCGAACGCGAACTCGGCACCCTCGACCGCGCCGACGGACGCGGGGGCATCTACGAGATCCACGATTTCGCCGCGGTCTATGTCAGCGGCGAGGTCGTCGCCGCAGACGACGCCGCCGATGCCCGCTGGTTCACCGCGGCCGAGCTGGTCACGCTGCCGTTAACGAGGGACCTGATCGGCGCCCTCATCCGCTACGGCGTCTACCCCTGACCCTTCCCTTTCTCCGCCGCCTCAGACCCCGCGAACCCGCAGCTGTGCGCGTTATGAGCGCGTTTTAACGCGCACAACTGCGGGTTCGCGGAGGGAGGACGTAGGAGGGGAGGGAGCTAGGGCGTGTCTCCTAATTCGTGTAACCAGATGGTGATGGCGCGGAGGACGACTCCTCCGCGGTAGGTGAGGGCGAGTTTGTCGTAGCGAGTGGCGAG
>NZ_SOHC01000034.1:0-4874 GCF_004403955.1 Cryobacterium sp. TMT1-2-1 | reverse complement strand
CTCGATCACGGCCCACGCCTCATCAGAAACCACATCACGCTCATGCATGATCAATGGTCGCCCAGGCGCACCCGAAATCACTTGATCAACACGCCCTAGTACTACAGTCGTGTTTATGGGGTGTGTCCGCGGGTTCGATAGTGATGTCGTTTCGCGGTTTGTTGATGTCGGCGTCGTCAGCGTGAGCGGCTCAGGACGCGTTCGGGGTTCGCTGGCTGGGTGAAGACCAGGCAGACGAGGAGGTGCCTGATTTCGGGCAGGCTCAGGGTGATGAGGTCGCTGTCGTCTGGATGTTGGCCCCCTTTTTTGACCGGGTCACGGTCAGGAAGGCGTGGGCGAGCATCGAGAGGGTGATGTGCCGATACCAGCCTGTGTATTGACGCACCTGGTAGTGGTCCAGTCCTGTTTGGCCTTTGCTGGTCTGGAAGCTCTCCTCGATGGCCCAGCGGGCTCCGGCGGCCCGGGCCAGGTCTGCCAGGGCAACACGTTTGGGTCCGTGGGTCAGGTAGTAGGCGATGTCGGTCGGGTCGCTCAGGCTGCGCCTGGCCAGGAGCCAGTACTCGGCGTCGGGGTCGCGTGCACCGTTGATGCGGGCCCTGGCCCAGGCGTAGCGGCGATCACCTTTCGAGCCGTTACCGGCGGAGCGAGTCCGCCACGCGGTCGCAGGCAGAGCGGCGATCAGTTCGTCGGCTCGCCGTTCGCCGCCCGGGATACTCGCCGTTGTCTTGGCCATGACACGCTGATTCATCGGCACCGCAAGGACGTAGAACACGCCTCGATCCTCGAGTGCTTTCCGAAGTTTGTAGTACTGCCCGTAGACCGCGTCTCCGGTCACCCACCGGGCCGGGACGCCCGCGTCCAGCGCCCGGGCGAGCATGTCCATGGCCAGCTCTGGTTTCGTCTTGAAACCGCGATCGGCGGGGATCCCGGCGGCATCGCAACGTTCTCGGTCATCGGCCCACGCCTTGGGCAGATAGAGCTCCCGATCCAGGAAGGTCCGACCCGCTGTCGTCGAGTAGGTCAGGAACACACCGATCTGGGAATTCTCGATCCGTCCGGCAGTCCCGGAGTACTGCCTGGCGACCCCGGCGGAACGCTTTCCTTTCTTCAAAAACCCGGTCTCATCAACGATCAACACACCCTCGGCCGCGCCGAGATGCTTGACGACGTAAGACCGCAGATCATCGCGCACCGCGTCAGAATCCCAGTCGGTCGTCGACAAAAGACGCTGCATCCGGTCCGGAACAGCCTGGCCGGCCTGCTCAGAGAGCGTCCAGGAATTCTTCCGTTCCTGGCCCGAGAGAAGCCCGCGCAGATAGTCCACCGCGTTCTCCCACGGCTCTGACCGGGCAAAACGCGGCCCGATCAGCTCACGGATCTCCTCCAACCCGTCAGCCCACTCCTGTACCTCTGCCACACAAACATCATCGCCCACCCGCAAGGATTAACACGGGAACGCCAGAAATCGTTCGAAACACGCCGAAGACAATAAAATAAAAGCGACTGTAGTACTAGGCCAAACACGGGTGCCCAAATCGGTCAACCCCTATCTTCCGTCGCGCTTGAGGACTGCAGTGACTGGATGAGCGCACAAACTGTGCTCACCAACAGAAGGATGATCATCATGGGTGCGGACGACAAGATCAAGAACGCTGCGCAAGACCTCGCCGGCAAGGGCAAAGAAGCCGCAGGCCGCGTAACCGACAACGAGCGGTTAGAAGCCGAGGGCAATGCCGACCAGGCCGAAGCGAAGGCCAAGAAGGTCGGCGAAGACGTCAAGGACGCCTTCCGCTAGAAACCCCTCGAGGCGGTCGGACCTGACGGTTCGGTCGCCTCTTGGCGGCGCTCACCTACCTGACTGACGCGGAGTTCCCGGCGCAAAAACCATCACGCACTCGTGTACAGCTTTGTCATGGACGATTGATCGCCTGAAGCCACGCCCGCAAGCAGCACTTCAGCGCTCCCATGCGGCAGCTTCATTCAGAGAGACCGATAATGGCGGAAGCGATGACGTCACCGCGCCTGGCAATAGCCTGAAACTCTCAGGCTGCCCTACCGTGCTTTTGGGAGGCATGTCAAGCGGTTCTCGAAAGTGGCCCCACGGTCATAACTTGATATCACCCCCGTTTGGGGGATAAATATGCGCGGGGGCACCATGACAATCACGATCGAGAATCGCCGGGCAGTCGAGCCTGATGTTGCGCTCATCGGCGAGGAACTCTATGTGATCCTCTCCCCTACCGCCACCATGGGATTCATCCATCGCGCTGGAAACGTGTACGTCGCTAGCGACGGCGAAGACCTCGGCCATGCCCTCGAGGTTGGGCAGTCACTGTCCTGGGACGAAGCGGTTGTCATGATCCAACGATCGTATGAATCCCACCACTAGCCAGGGACAACGTCGGCAACCTCCGGACACGACAATGAGGTCGATGTCGGGAGGCTGCCGGGCGTGAGATCCGATCCCCGTCCGCATCTGATCGCTGCGAAGCTATCCGGAAGGATTCTCGACAGGGGTTCCATCGGGCTCGGTGGTATCACTCTCGTCAGGAGCGCCACCTGAAGCAGTGTCCTGCTCGCCGTCGCCCTCACCATCCGCCGACGCTCCGGTTCCCAGAGCATCCGTCCGACGTTTCTGCGCTTCCGAAATGTCCGTCGATCCGTCGGGGGGCTCGGCTTCAGCATTCTCCGGTTCGGTCATTCGCCCACGATATGCGCCGCCTGCAACCAGGCGCGAGGGATTGACAACCCGCGTTCACGCGAGAAGCGTGGCAAAGAGAACTCACCCTATGCCAGAGAGGTCATCATGCCCGGTCGCCGCAATTCCAGCCTGAAAGACCCAGAGCTCTACGAAACACTGCGGGACGACGGAGCCAGCAAACAGAAAGCCGCGCGCATCAGCAATGCTGCCGCGAAGGAAGGACGTTCCTCGGTCGGCCGCAAAGGCGGAAAGTCCGGCGATTACGAGGACTGGACTGTCGCCCAGCTACGGGCCAAGGCGAAGGAGATCGGGCTCAGCGGCTACTCCGCAAAACGGAAGTCAGAACTGATCTCCGCGCTCCGCAACAGCTAAGCGGCTTCACTCGCCGGGCGCGGCGCGGGTCCGCCAATGCTCATCACCAAGTACCCAAAGAGTAGATGACTGCCAAGCTGAAGCCATGGACGATCACGGGCACGGCACCGACCACGAACTTGCCGGCGTCGCGAAATCGGTAGCTGCGGCCGTTCAGGGCCGCAATCACACTGTGGTTGCGGCTGAGTCGGTCACGGCAGGCAACATCGCTCGCACGCTTGCCGCAGCACCTGAGACATCCGGGTGGTTTCGGGGAAGTATCGTCGCCTACCAGACCATGATGAAGCGTCAGGTGCTGGGCGTCGCTGCTGAACGGATCATCACCGCGCAATGCGCGCAGGAAATGGCCGAGGGCGCCCTGCGTCTGACGGGCGCCGATCTGGTCGTGGCCGTCACCGGCGTGGGTGGTCCCGAACCTGAGGAAGGGCAGCCCGCGGGCACCGTGTACATCTGCGCGGGAGATAAGGACCATTTGAGATCCTTCGTGCACCAGTTCGAGGGTGACCCGGAGACGGTTGTTCACTTGGCGACTCTCCACGCTTTGCAGCACCTCATGGGGGCGGCACTGTCGCTGAAAAGTGAAGCACAACGAGGCAGAGAATCATGACGGGCTGGCTGCGCGAACGAGGCCTGGTGCTGGTGAATGTCGCACTGTTCGTCCTCTTCCTCGCGGCGATGTCAGTCACCGGATGGCAGGTCGCCAATCAAGAGTTCGCCGATCACGGTCTTGCACCTGAGTCGTTCGCCGCGTTTCTTGGCAGCGGCCAGTTCGTCGAGGCAGTGTTCGAGAACTGGGAGAGCGAATTCCTGCAGATGGGCTCCTACGTCGTTTTCACGATCTTTCTCTTTCAGAAGGGCTCCTCCGAGTCCAAGCCTCTCGACGGGCCAGCGCCGCAGGACGAAGACCCCCGCCGACATCGCGACGATCCTCGGGCGCCTTGGCCGGTCCGTCGCGGCGGAATCACCCTGGTCGTGTATGAGAACTCCTTGCTGATTCTGTTCGGAATCCTGTTCCTCGGCTCGTTCGTGGCACACGCCATCGGCGGCGCGGCGGCGTACAACGAGGAACAGCTTCAGCACGGCGGGGAGATTGTCAACGTTGTCCAATACGTCGGGACATCACAGTTCTGGTTCGAGTCGTTTCAAAACTGGCAAAGCGAGTTCATGGTCGTAGCGCTCTTGGCCGGCGCTGCTGTTTACCTGCGCCAGCGCGGATCCGTCGAATCAAAACCCGTGCACTCACCCCACGATGAGACCACCGGCTAAAGCGACTCCCCCGTGTCGCTCGAGCCGGCGACACGTCCGAATGCTCGCCTGCGGCGATCAGTCCCCGACCGAGGACTCGTTTCGTCGGAGCCGCCCCGCGTGGGGCAGAAGCCCAAGAAGTGCCAGCACAGCGCGAAAATCGCCGAACCCGCGATGATTGCCGCGGACCGGTCGAGCAGGAGGACGTCCCCTCCAGTCAGCAGGGACACCAAGACCAGATCGGCGATAAGGAGGGGTGTTTGGCGATGGTCACCATCCGCATCTTTTGATGCTGCCGGAACAGAGTCCGGTGGGTGCTGGTTTGCGTGACGCGTGGTTCTTGGAGTATTTCGTCCCAGTTGCGGTCGGAGCGTTCGTTCGTACTGTCGCCGCGCCATCAACTGGGCTCGCATGGTCGCCCAACCACGTCATCGGTCGTTCTTTCATCTCGCTTCGACTAGGGCGTGTCTCCTAATCGAATCGTGATTCGTTTGGGAGGGTGGAGGAATGTCTCGTACTGCTCTCCTGACCGATGACCAGTGGGCTCGGATCGAAT
>NZ_SOHC01000048.1:0-4285 GCF_004403955.1 Cryobacterium sp. TMT1-2-1 | reverse complement strand
GCCGCCGCGCCAACGCCCCGCAGCCTGGCCAAGGCCGACCGGCGCGAGGCGCTGCTGGCGGCCGCCGCGTCGCTTTTCGCCCGCTCGGGCTTCAACGGCGCCTCGATCGAAGACCTCGGCACGGCCGCCGGGGTCAGCGGGCCGGCCGTCTACCGCCATTTCAGCGGCAAGCAGGCGGTGCTCGCCGCGCTGCTGGTCGGCGCCAGCGAGGACCTCGTCGCCGGGGGCCGCGCCGTCGCCGGCGCGCATCCGGATGCCGCGGCCGCGCTGGCCGCGCTGGTGCGCTTCCACGTGGACTTCGCCCTGTCCAACCCCGACGTCATCCGGGTGCAGGACCGCGACCTCGACAGCCTCGCCGAGGCGGACCGGCACCGGGTGCGCGCCCTGCAGCGGGCCTACGTGGAGCTGTGGGTGCAGGTGCTCGGCCGCGTGCATCCGGGCGTGGACACGGCGCTGCTTCGCATCCGTGCCCATGCGACGTTCGGCCTGATCAACTCGACCCCGCACAGCGCCACCGCCGGCGCCAGTCCGGCAACCGTGCGCGCCCTCCTCGAGCAGATGGCCCTCACCGCCCTCACGCCCGCCTGACACCCACCCGCCGACCCACCCCTCCGCCGAACTACCGCCGAACTGTGAGTTTGGCACCTTCCCGACGCCCACGAAGGTGCCAAACTCACAGTTCGGCGGAGGGGGCGGGGCGGAGGGGGCGGGGTAGGTAGTGGGGGCGAAATCGGGGATGTCGGCTCGGAGCCAGGCGATCAGGCGGGTGAGGGAGCGCGTAACGATGGGGCGGGCGCCCGAGGCCACGACCTGGCCGAAGGGGCCGTACATGCGGTCGTAGGTCAGCGAGTCCAGCCGGTCCCGGATGATCCGCACCGCCTGCTCGGGCAGCGGGATCAGGGTCGGGTACGAGCGCATCGCGCTGACGGTCATATTGTCCGGGCCGATGAAGATCGTGTCGCCGGTCAGGAGCACCCCGCGACCCTCGGCGCCGTCCCGCCACAACAGCACGCAACTGCCCGGGAAGTGCCCGCCGCACTGCACGAGGGTGACGCCCGGCAGCGGGCTCTCGCGGCCGCCCCAGTGCCGGATCGCCGGGTCGGGCCGGCGGCTCCAGGCCGCGTCGTCCGAAGCGACGTAGACCGGGGCGTCGCCGAAGGCGTGGCTCCAGCTGATGGCCGCCCCCATCAGGTGCGGATGGCTCCCGGCCACCGCCGCCACTCCGCCGAGGGCCCGCACGGCGTCGCCGAAGGCCGCGGAGATGAATCCCGGCGGCTCCCAGAGCAGGTTCCCGGCCGGAGTGGTGACGAGGAATGCCTGCTGGCCGATCCCGACCCGAGGCGCCACCGTCATCCGGTGGAGCCCGGCCTCGACCGCGGCGACGCTCGCAGTGGTGCCCGCCCGTTCGAGCCGCTCCGAGGTGGTCCAGCTCTGGCCGACGGGCGGCACGAATTGCCGTTCGTCGGTGCAGATCACGCACACCGGCGGCGGTTCGGCCGTCTCCGGATGCTCCAGCCCGCAGGCCTCGCAAATCCAGACCGGCACCATACGCCGCCGCTCAGTTCGCCGCCGTGCAGACGCAGAGCTCGTTGCCCTCCTCGTCGGCCAGCACCCACCAGTCCGGGGCGTGCTCGTCGGTGAGGAGGATCCCACCCACGTCGACGATTTCCTGCACCCTGGATTCGGCATCCGCGGTGGGCACGTACACGTCGATGTGGATGCGGTTGCGGTCGGTGCGGGCGATCTCCATGTGCTGGAACCAGACCCGCGGCCCGTTCCCGTGCGGGTCGACCAGCTCGAGCTCCCCCTCGGCGACGACTTCCTTGTAGCCGAGGCCGACCATCCAGAACGGGCGGATGACGTCGGCGTCGGTGCAATCGATGGCGATGTCGTAGCGGGCCGGGGCCGCGTGCGCGTTTCTCGCGCCGAGTTCGTCGGCGAGTTCCTGGATCCGGCGGGCCAGCTTCACGTCCCGCGCGGTGACCCCGCCGGCGTCATGCGAATGCAGGCGGAAGGTGACCGTCCCGTAGCCGAGCCTGACCTCCGGGTGGTGGTTCATCGCCTCGGCATCCTCGCCGACCCTGTCGACCAGGCGAAGCGCGGATGCGAAATCCGCGGTCTTGTATCTGCCGTGCAGGCTGCCGTCGAGGTGGACGAACGCGCTGCCGGCGATGGCGACTTCGGTGTCGGCGGGAGCGAGGATGCCGTGGGTGCGGGTGTGGCTCATGCCCATACTCTCCCCCGCCTCCGGAGACCGGTCAAGGGCATCCGGCCGCGCCCGGCTCTAGCCGAAAAGGGACGGGCGGTGGAACACTGGGGCGTGGCCACTTCCGGAGCAACCATCCTGTGCGACCTCGACGGCACGATCTATTCCTCGGGCGTGACCGTCGCCGGGGCGGGCGAGGCGATCCGGGAACTCAGGGAGCTGGGCTGCGTCATCCGTTTCCTCACCAACACCGATTCCAGGCCCGAGGAGCTGATCGTCTCCGACCTGCACGCCCGCGGGATCGACGTGCGCCCCGGCGAGCTCTTCACCCCGGTCACCGCTGCCCGCCGCTACCTCGCCGCCGCGGGGCCGGTGAACGTGCTGCCGGTCGTCTCCAGCGTGCTGCTTGAGTCCTTCGCTCCGTACGTCGGGCGGGACTCCGACCCGATCACCCATGTGATCGCGGGCGACGCGCGCGACACGCTCAGCTACCCCCTGCTCGATGCGGCGTTCCGCGCGCTCCGCGCCGGCGCGCAGCTCATCGCCCTGCAGCGCGGCCGCTACTTCAAGCGGGCCGACGGCGACCACATCGACACCGGCGCGATCGTGGCCGCCCTCGAGTACTCCAGCGGGTCGCCCGCCGTGCTGCTCGGCAAGCCGTCCCAGGATTTCCTGCGGCTCGCCGCGGAGTCCGCCGGCGCCGAACCGCACGAGGTGTGGATAGCGGGCGACGATGCGACCACCGACATCGCGATGGGCAACGCGGCCGGGGCGACGACCGTGCAGGTGCGCACGGGCAAGTACCCGGATCAGGCCGTCGAGCGGGCCACGATCCGGGCCGTGCACGAAATCGACTCGATCGCGTCGCTCCCGGCGCTGGTGGCAGCATCCGGGTTTCGCGCATAATTCCTCCGGAATGTCCGCGCCGCGCCGCGACACCCCGAAATTCCGGGGCAGTTACGGCGACGGCCGCCGATCTGGAGGAGTTATGAACGCGGCGTGCGCCGCAGAAGCACCACCCGCGATGCGCGGACGGGTGGAGCGGATTACACCATCGTGAGGACCATGCCGGGCTCGGCCAGGATGGCCCCGATGTCGGCGAGGAACCTCGACCCCTGCTCCCCGTCGACGAGGCGGTGGTCGAAGGACAGGCTCAGCGTCATGACCTGGCGCAGCGCGATCTCGCCCTTGTATTCCCACGGCGTGCGGCGGATCGCGCCCATCGCGAGGATGGCCGCCTCCCCCGGGTTCAGGATCGGCGTGCCGGCGTCGATCCCGAAGACGCCGATGTTGGTGATCGTGATCGTGCCGCCGCTGAGCGCAGCCGGGCTGGTCGTTCCCGCCCTGGCCGCGTCGGTGAGCGCGGCGAGAGCGGCGGAGAGGCCGGTCAGGCCGAGCGCGTCGGCGTCCGTGATGTTCGGCACGAGCAGCCCGCGCGGTGTTGCCGCGGCGATGCCGAGGTTCACGTAGTGGTACTGCACGATCTCGCCGGCCTCGTCGTCCCAGCGGGTGTTCACCGAGGGGTGCCGTGATGCCGCGATGCAGAGCGCCTTCGCGACGACGGTGAGGATGTTGATCCGCTGGTCGGCGAAGGCCCGGTTGCGTTTGAGCGAGTCGAGCAGCTCCATCGTCGGGGTGACGTCGACCGTGAGGAACTCCGTGACGTGGGGCGCCGTGAACGCGCTCCGCACCATGGCGGCAGCGGTGTGCTTGCGCACGCTCTTGATCGGCGTGCGGCTCTCCCGGGCGCCGGGAACGGATGCCGCGGCGCCGATCGCCGGAACGGTCGCGTCGGCGCCCGGGCCGGTCAGGGCCCCCGCCCGCACGTCGTCCCTGGTGATCAGGCCGTCGGGGCCGGTGCCGGTCAGACGGGCGAGGTCGATGCCCAGGTCGCGGGCGAGGGCTCGCACCGGCGGGGTGGAGCGGGGGCGTTCGGCGCCGACGGCGCCGACGCCTGCAGGAACGGAGGCGGGAACGGAGCCGGGAACGGAGGCCCGAACGGAGGCGGCCGCGGGTACGACGATGGCGGCCGCGGGCGCCGGCGCGGCACCGCGGCGCGCGCGCCGCTGTGGGCGTCCG
>NZ_SOHC01000055.1:0-4147 GCF_004403955.1 Cryobacterium sp. TMT1-2-1 | reverse complement strand
GCCGCACGCGCCGCACGCGCCGCACGCGCCGCACGCGCCGCCGCGCCTCGGGGCTTCTCCGGGCGGGCGCAGGGGCTTCTCCGGGCCCGCGCAGGGTCGCTCCTCCGGGTCGCTACTCTGGGGGGACACCGCACAAGCTCCCGGGGGACACCATGACACTGCTGACAGCCGACCTGTACGACGAGCGTGGCGAAGACCTGCAATCCGTGGCGGTGCAGTTCCAGTCGGTCGGTGGCAACGCCCGCTTCAGCGGGCCGATCCGCACAGTCAGCTGCTTCGAGGACAACGCGCTGGTCAAGGCAGTCCTGGCGCGGCCGGGCGCCGGCGCCGTGCTCGTCGTGGACGGCGGCGGATCGCTGCAGACGGCGCTGATGGGCGACATGATCGCGGAGTCCGCGGTCGCCAACGGCTGGGCGGGCGTGATCATCAACGGCGCCATCCGGGACCGGGTCGCGATCGGCGCGCTCGCGCTCGGGGTCAAGGCCCTGGGGAGCAACCCGCGCAAGAGCAACAAGACCGGCAAAGGCAGCGCGGATGTCGTCGTCGAGTTCGCCGGGGTACTGTTCCGCCCCGGACGCATGGTCTACTGCGACGAGGACGGCATCCTCGTCGAACGCTAGGCAAGTCTCGCCCAGCCCGCCGAGAATCGCCGTTCGCGCCGAGAATCGCCGCTGGAACGGCGATTGTGGGCGCGAACGGCGATTCTCGGCGCCGAAGCGGCAGCGGCCAACCACTGCAGCGCCCCGGAGTCCGGGCCTCAGTCGACCCGCGGGTATGTGGCCAACTCAGGAGAATCCTGATCACCGACTCGCCCCTCCGCGGAAAATCGGGGCACGGGGGCAGTTGCCGCTGGATTCTCCTGAGTTAGCCACACACACGTGAGTTAGCCACACACACGGGAGTTAGCCACACACACGGGGGCGGCCGCAGATGGCCGTGGCCGCGCGGCCGGGGGCGGCGCCGTCCGGGGTGACTCGCCACCGGGCAGCGCCGCTCGCGCCTGTCACCGAGCGGGTCAGTACGTGATGACGACCCGGCCGTCGATCTTGCCGAGCTTCATCTCGTCGAAGACCGTGTTGATCTCGTCGAGGCTGCGAGTGGACACCGTGGGGTGGATCTCGCCGCGGGCGTAGAACTCGAGCGCCTCCTCCATGTCCTGCCGGGTGCCCACGATCGAGCCGCGCACGGTGAGTCCCTTGAGCACGATCTCGAAGATCGGTGCGGGGAAGTCTCCCGGCGGCAATCCGTTGAAGACGATGGTCCCCCCGCGGCGAGCCATCCCGATCGCCTGGCCGAACGCCTTCGGGTGCACCGCGGTCACGAGCACGCCGTGGGCGCCGCCGGTCACCCGCTGGATGACCTCGACCGGGTTCTCGTCCATCGCGTTGACGGTCAGTTCGGCGCCGTGCTTGCGGGCGAGGGCGAGCTTGTCGTCGGCGACATCCACTGCGACGACGCGCAGGCCCATGGCCTTGGCGTATTGCACGGCGATGTGGCCGAGGCCGCCGATGCCGGAGATGACGACCCACTGACCGGGCCTGGCCTCGGTCATCTTCAGGCCCTTGTAGACGGTGACGCCGGCGCAGAGCACCGGCGCGATCTCGACCAGGTCGGAGCCTGCGGGGATCTTCACGGCGAACCGCGAGTCGACGAGCATGTACTGGCCGAAGGATCCGTCGACGCTGTAGCCGCCGTTCTTCTGCTGCTCGCACAGCGTCTCCCAGCCGGTGCGGCAGTATTGGCAGCTGCCGCAGGCCGACCAGAGCCAGGCATTGCCGACGAGTTCGCCGACGGTGAGGCTGGTGACGCCCGCACCGAGGGCGACGACGGTGCCGACGCCTTCATGGCCCGGGATGAGCGGCAGGCTCGGCTTGACCGGCCAGTCGCCTTCGGCGGCGTGCAGGTCGGTGTGGCAGACGCCGCTCGAGATGAGCTTGACGAGCGCCTGGCCCGGGCCCGGCGTGGGCACCGGGACTTCTTCGACGGTGAGGTGCTGGCCGAAGGTCGAGACGACGGCGGCGTGCATCGTGGCAGCCGTTACATCGGCGCCGGCTTCGTCGTGCATGGTCGTTTCAATCAATGTCATGGTAAAACTCCCTAGATCGAACGTCTTCGTCCGTGGTCCCGACGCTAGGCGGCGCAACGTTGCGGCCGCGTTGCGGGAGCTTGCGGGCCGGGCAAGCCCGCAGACTTTGGCACCGGCGGTCGAGATTGCCCGGTGCGCGCGGCCAACTCGACCGGAACAGGCAATCTCGACGCATCCGTGCATCCGTGCGTCCGTGCGTCCGTGCGTCCGTGCATCCGTGCATCCGTGCATCCGCGCATCGGCGGGCACGCTGCCCAGTCTGTGGATGATCCATCCAATGAGCCGGTGCGGCCGGGCCGCTAGATTCGACAGCAAGCAGTTAACCAGGGTCACCCGCGGCAGGGCAACCGCGCGGGTCCGGCCCGCCGCGCCACCAGTGAACGGAACTTCAGTGCAGAAGCAGATGGACAACAGCGCCGGCGACCTCTCCCGGCCGCTCGAGGGAATCCTGGTCGCCGACTTCTCGCGGATCCTCGCCGGCCCGCTCGCCACCGTCACGCTGGCCGACCTGGGCGCGCGGGTGATCAAGGTCGAGCGTCCGGGCACCGGCGACGACACGCGCGGCTGGGGTCCTCCGTACTCCGCCACCGGGGCCACCTACTTCGAGGGGATTAACCGCAACAAGGAGTCGATCTGCCTCGACCTTACGGATGCCGCCGACCTCAAGCTGGCCCGGGCGCTCGCGCTCAAGGCCGACGTGCTCGTCGAGAACTTCAAGCCCGGCGGGATGGAGAAGCTCGGGCTGGGCTACGACGCGCTCCGGCAGGAGAACCCGGGGCTGGTTTACGCCTCGATCACCGGATTCGGCAGCGCCGGGGGAGCGGACCTGCTCGGCTACGACTTCCTGGTGCAGGCCCTCGGCGGCCTGATGAGCATCACCGGCGAGGCCGACGGCGATCCGATGAAGGTGGGCGTCGCCCTCGTCGACGTGCTGACCGCGAAGGACACCGCGATCGGCATCCTCGCCGCACTGACCGCCCGAGCGGCGACGGGCCGGGGCGCGCGGCTGGAACTGAACCTGCTCTCGAGCCTGCAGGGCGCTCTCGCGAACCAGGCGCAGGCCTACCTCGGGGCCGGCGTCATCCCGACACGCATGGGCAACGCGCATCCGTCGATCGTGCCCTACCAGCTGCTGGATTGCGCGGACGGTCCGCTGGCCGTGGCCTGCGGCAATGACGGCCAGTTCGCGCGGCTCGCCCGGGTCCTGGGCGTGGAGACGCTGGCTTCGGATGAACGCTTCGCGACCAACAGCGCCCGGGTGAGCAACCGGACCGAACTCATCGACATCCTGCACGGGCGTCTGGCCGGGGCATCGGCGCACTCCTGGGAGCTCCGGCTCACCGAAGCCGACGTGCCGGCCGGGCGCGTGGCCACCATCGGCGAGGGGATCGCGCTCGCCGAGAGCCTCGGCCTGGCGCCGACCATCGACGTGCAGGATGCCTCCGGCCGGGCCGTGGGACGCCAGATCCGGCACCCGGTCAGCTGGACCCCGCCGCTCGCGCCACGGACGGCCGCCCCGCCCGCCCTGGGTGAGCACGGCGACGCGATCCGCGCCTGGCTGACTTCCAATCCCTCGCGAAACCGCAGTTGTGCGCGTTAAAACGCCTGTTTAGCGCGCACAACTGCGGTTTCGCGGGAGGGGAGGTCAGCCGCGCAGGGCGAGCCAGAGGTTCGCCGCGACATCGGGATCGTCCAGGTCGGCCTCGATGAGTTTGGACGCGATCCCGATCCGGTGCCGGAGCGAGTTGCGGTGCACCCCGAGTTCGCGCGCCGTCGGCTCCCACTGGCCCCGGTGCCGCAGGTAGCAGCGCACCGTCTGCACGAGGTCGGCCCGGGAGTAGCTTCGCAAGGCGTCGACCCAGTCGTCCGCCTGCGGGTCGAGGAGGCCGTCCACCACGGCGAGCTGCCCCGCGGCCACGCGCCGACAGGCGCGGCCCACCTCCGTGACGCTGCCGGAGACCTGGCCCAGGAGCAACGGGCCGCTCAGCGCGGCCGCCAGCCCGCCGGCAGGTCCGGCCGCCAGTCCGCCCGCCCGTCCGCCCGCTTGCCCGCCCGCTTGTG
>NZ_SOHC01000056.1:0-3772 GCF_004403955.1 Cryobacterium sp. TMT1-2-1 | reverse complement strand
CGCGGCGGCCGCCGCCTCGGCGAGCCGCGCCACCCCGGCGCGGTAGCCGGAGGCGATCCCGGCCGTGAGCAGGGGGGCGGCTTCGACCTGCGCCAGCTCCGCGAGCACGGCGTCGAAGATGCCGGCGCCGGCGGGGGCGAAGAGCAGCCCGGGCTTGGTGCAGAACTGTCCGGCCCCGAGGGTGAACGACCCTACGAAGCCGGCGGCGATCTCCTGGCCGCGCGCCGCGGCATCCGGGGTCACGAAGACCGGGTTGACTGTGCCCATTTCGGCGAAGACCGGCACTCCGCGGGCGGCGGCCCGTTCGACCAGGGCCATGCCGCCGCCCTGGCTGCCGGTGAAGGCGACCGCGGTGACCTCGGCGGCGTCGACGAGCTGCAGCCCGGCGTCGAAGCCCACGACGAGGGCGTAGCTGCCCGGCGGGGCGCCGGCCGCGGCGAGCGCGCAGGTGACGAGTTCGGCCAGGCGCACGCTCAGGCGCGGGTGCGCCGGGTGGGCCTTGACGATCACCGGGCAGCCGGCGGCGAGGGCCGAGGCCACGTCGTGGCCGATCACGCCGAAGCCGAAGGGGAAGTTGCTCGCCCCGAACACAGCGACCGGGCCGACCGGGATGTTCCAGCGGGACAAGGTGGAGTCGCCGCCGATCCCCTCGGTGCCGGCCTGGAGGTAGCTGCCCTCGGCCGCGACCGTGCCGTAGAAGAGCGTGCTGGCCGCGCACTTGGCGAGTTCGCCGCGCAGGCGGTCCAGGCCGAGGCCGGTTTCCTCGCGGGCGATCCCGACGAGTTCCTCGTCGTGTGCCGTGAGGGCCTCGGCGACGGCGGTGAGCCAGCCGAGGCGCGTCGCCGGGCTGGTCTCGGCGACGCGATCCGCCGCGCTCTGCGCCCGCCTCAGGATGTCGGAGACCCGTTCCGGGGACGTGTGCGGCACGCTTCCGCGCTGCTCGCCCGTGCGCGGGTCGTGGCTCGGGTCGGCGTTCATCGTGGTCGGGGCGCTCACGCGCGGACCGCCGCCGCGCCGACGGCCGATCCGGCAGTCGAGTCGGCAGTCGATCCGGCAGTGGAGTCGGCGTACACCGACTCGACGGCCTCGCGGAGCACCGCGAGCCCGTCTTCGAGCAGTTCCTGGCCGATCACGAGCGGGGGAAGCAGTCGGATGACGTTGCCGTACGTTCCGCAGACAAGCACGAGCACGCCCCGGGCGTGGCAGCGCGCGGCGACCGCCGCGGCGAGCAACGGCCGCGGCTCGAGCGTCGCGGCGTCGGCGAATTCGATCGCGAGCATGGCGCCGCGGCCGCGGAATTCGACGATCGGCAAGTCCTCGGTCACGAGCGGTTCGAGCACCCGGCGCACCGTGTCCTCGATGCGGAGCGCCCCGGCGAGCAGGTCGCCGGTTTCGAACGCCTCGAAGACGCCGAGTGCGGCGGCGCAGGCGAGCGGGTTGCCGGCGTAGGTGCCGCCGAGGCCGCCCGCGTGCACGGCGTTCATCAGCTCCACCCGGCCGGTCACGGCGGTGAGCGGCAGGCCTCCGCCGAGGGCCTTGCCGGTGACGACGAGGTCGCCGGCCACTCCCTCGTACTCGCTGGCGAACATCCGGCCGGTTCGGCCCATTCCGGCCTGGATCTCGTCGAGCACGAAGACGATTCCGTGGCGGGCGGCGATGTCGCGGAGCCCGGCCAGGAAGCCGGGGGCGGGCACGATGAAGCCACCTTCGCCCTGGATCGGCTCGATCACCATGGCGGCGAAGGTGTCCGCTCCCTGCGCGGCCAGGACCGCCTCGACCCCGGCGAGCGCTTCGACGGTGGCGTTCTCCGCTCCGCCCGGCCAGCGCAGCGGCGCCGCCATCGGCGCCCGGTGTACCTCGCCGGGGAAGGGCCCGAAGCTGGTCTTGTACGGGTTTTCCTTGGCGGTCATCGCCATGGTCAGCAGCGAACGCCCGTGGTAGGCGTCGTCGAAGACGAGGATCTTCTCCCGCCCGGTGGCGGCCCGGGCGATCTTGATGGCGTTCTCCACGGCCTCGGCGCCGGTGGAGAACAGCGCGGTGCGCTTCTCGAAGTCGCCGGGGGTGTGCGTGTTCAGCCACTCGCAGACCGCGGTGAACGAGTCGTACTCCGTCACCATGAAGCAGGTGTGGGTGAACCGGGCCAGCTGGTCACGCACCCGGGCCTGCACGAGCGGGTTACTCGCCCCGACGCTGGTCACCGCGATGCCCGAGGCGAAGTCGATGATGCGGTTGCCGTCGACATCCTGCAGGATGCCGCCCTCCGCCCGGTCGATGAACACCGGCAGGGCGACTCCGAATCCGCTCGAGACGTGCTGCACGCGCTCGGCGTGCAGGGTCGTGGACCTGGGGCCCGGGATCGCGGTGCGGAGCAGGCGAGTCTGGGCAAGCGGCATTGATTCCATGGCTTCAATGTAGGCGAGGCCACCCTCCGCGACATCGTACGGACTATCCACAACCGCACCCCCGCGGAGATAGACTATCCAGTCATTGCCCCGGCCTCTCGATCTGAACAGGATGACTATGGTGCGGATCAGCCTCGCCCGGCTGTGCGAACAGCTCGGATCGGATCTCCTGCCGCACGACGGCGGCCATGTGACCCGGCAGGGACTGGCCGGCGTGCACATCTCCGAGCTCGACGATCCGACCCCGTACCTCGGTGGCGGGGAGCTGCTGCTGACCACCGGCATCCCGTTTTCGGGCGGCGCCGACGGGGCCGGCCGGTACGTGCAGCGCCTCGTTGACCGGGGCGTTGCCGCGCTCGGCCTGGGGCTCGGCGCGGGGACCGACGAGGTCCCGGCCGAACTGGATGCCGCCTGCCGCGAGGCCGGGCTGCCCCTGCTCATCGTTCCGGAACGAACCCCGTTCATGCACGTGTCGCGGGCCTATTGGGACCTCGTCGGCAAGGCGGAGCAGGCCGATCTCACCGCGAGTCTGAGCCGGCAGACCTCGCTCGCCCGCGCGGCCACGCGCCCGGGGGCGGTCGCCTCGGTCGTCAAGGCCCTGGCCGAAGCCCTGGGCGGCTGGGCCGCCTATGTGCCCGCCGACGGGACCGCCGAGACGATCTGGCCCCTGGCCGAGGCCCGCCTGCTGCCGCAGCTGCGCGAGGAGACCGCGCGGCTCGGCCTGGCCGGCACGCACTCCTCGGCGACGTTCCCCCTGCACGGGACTGACGTCGTCGAATACTCGATCATCGCCGACGAGAAAACGGCGGGATTCCTCGCGGTCGGAGCCGGGCGGGCGCTGCGCGCGGCGGATCGGCAACTCATGCTGACCGGCTGCATGCTCCTCTCGGTCACCGCGCAGCAGCACTGGGACCGGCGCCGGGCCGACGCGGTCCTGGGCGGCACCGCGGCATCCCTGATCCTGCACGGATACGCGGATGCCGCTCGCCTCGCGGCCGACGAACTGGGCATCCCCGCGCTCGCGGAACGGGTGCGGCTCCTGGCCGTGCGCGGCGGGCAGGTCGAGCTCCTGGGCAACGCCGAGCTGGCCGACCGGATTGCCGCGATGGCGCCGGCCGGGGCGGCGGCGCGGCTGCGGCGGAGCATCCGCCGTTCGGGCCTGCGCTGCACGCTGGACGGCTTGACCTACGTGATCCTGGCGGAGACCGGCGCCGGGGCGAACGAGGAACCGAGCGGCGAAGCGAGCGGCGACAGGCGGGTGGGCTCGGAGCCCGCGGGGGCGCCGGCCGGCGGAGCAGGTGCCGGGCCCTCTGTCGGCTCGCCTGGCTGGCTGGCTGCCGAGCCTGCTGGCGGACCGGCGGCGGGGCAAG
>NZ_SOHC01000043.1:0-3595 GCF_004403955.1 Cryobacterium sp. TMT1-2-1 | reverse complement strand
CGACCGCTCCCGCGCCCACGCCACCGACCGCGCCGCAGCCCCCGCCCCCGCCGGCGACCTCGAGCCGGGCGTCGCCCACGTCGTGGCCGGCCGGCGCGGGCTGCTGTTCCTCTTCGCGATCGGCGAACGCGCCACCTGGCGAATGCTCGCCACACGCGCCGCGGGGGAGTCGCGGCATCCGTTCGGCCAGCCCGGTCCGCCCGTTCCGCGCGACCAACTCCAGGCGCTCGTCGATGACGCCGGCCTTCCCGCGCGGATCACCGAGGTGGCCTGGTCGGCGCAGGTGCGGCTGCAGTACCGCCTCGCCACGCACTTTCGCCGCGGCGCACTCTTCATCGCCGGCGACGCCGCGCACGTGCACTCCCCGGCCGCGGGGCAGGGCATGAACACGGGCATCCAGGATGCCCTCAACCTCGGCTGGAAACTTGCCTTCGCGGCCGGGGCCGACGCCTCCGGCGCGGCCCCGCGCACCGAGTTGCTCGCCTCCTACGAGCGGGAGCGGCGTCCGGCGGATCGGCGCGTGCTCCGGGTGACGCACGTCATCTTCTGGGCCGAGGCCAGCCTGCATCCGCTCGCGCAGCTCCTGCGCTCGGTCGTCGTGCCGCTCGGCGCGCCCCTCGCTCCGTGGCTGATGCGACGACGGCGGCTGGTGGCCGAGGGCGCCCGCCTGATGTCCCAGTTCGGGCTGCACTATCGGGGCAGCCGGCTGTCGGTCGAGGGCGTTGCCGCACCCGGATCGCGGCCGGGGTCGGTCCGTCGCGCGCGCGTCGGCTCGCGCCTGCCGGATGCGCTCGTGCGGTGCGAGGACCGGCGGGTTCGGCTGCATGAGCTGATCGCCAAGCCCGGCGTGCACATCCTGCTGCAGAAGGATGCTGCCGTGATCGACACCGGGCTGCTCGGCCCGATGACCCACGTGCACCGGCTGAGCGACCGTCCGGGACGCGGCGTGGCCGTGATCCGGCCGGACGGCTACGTCGGATTCCGCGCCGCAGACGTGGACCAGGACCAGCTCGGCGCCTGGCTGCGCCTGGTTGGCCTGGCTCCGTGAGCGGACCGGGCGGGCGGGTAAGACCCCGGCGGGACGGTGAGACTTGGGCGGGAGGCGGCCGCTGGGCGACCCGGCGACCCGCCCGGCGACCCGGTGCGCGGCCCTGCCCGGAGTCGACGGCGCATCCCGGGCCCCGGGGAACGTCGTTGTCCATCCCTTTGCGGGGGGAGCGGGCCGCGGGTATTGTCCCCCTCGTTTCCTGTCGGAGCCGCGCGCGGCATCCGGAACCGTCACGCCGAGCGAATGGGTGATTCGATGTTCGACCACACAGCCAGCACCACGCGATCCGGCCCATTCGGCGCCCGCACCGGCACGCGGCCCCCGGGCACGCGCATGTACGGCAGGCTTCCCGGCGGGCTGCCCTTCCTCAGCCTCGGGTCGGGTGAGCCGCTGGTCTTCCTGCCGGGGCTCGGGGCGCACAACGAGGGCCCCGTCGGCATGGAGCGCTGGGCGCAGGCGCTGATGCTGGAGCCCTATGCCCACAGTCGTCGTGTCTGGTGGGTGAACCGACGGCCCGGGCTCGCGCCGGATGCCACGATCGCCGACCTGGCCGGCGAACTCGCCGGCGCGCTGCGTCGCCAGTTCGGTCGTCCGGTCGACGTGCTGGGAATGTCAACCGGCGGCAGCGTCGCGCTGCAGCTGGCGGTGGACCACCCCGACGTGGTCAAACGGCTCATCATCGTCTCGGCCGCCTACCGGCTCGGTGAGCGGGGGAGGAATGCGCAGCGACGCGTCGCCCAGGAGGTGCAGGCGGAGCGGCCGAGGCGGGCAGGCGCCGCGGCGTTCGCGATGCTCGGAGCCGGGCCCGCGTCGCGGAGGCTGCTGGGGGTGCTGGGCTGGCTGCTCGGCCGCTCGATGTACGGCAAGGCCACGCCCGACATGATCGCCACCATCCGCGCCGAAGACCAGCTGGACCTCAGGGATCGGCTGCACGAGATCTCCGCCCCGACCCTGGTCATCGGCGGGGAACGCGACGCGTTCTACAGTGAGCAGCTGTTCACGCAGACCGCCGCGCTGATCCCGAACAGCCAGTTGCTCCTCTACGAAGGCCAGAGCCACATGGGCACGTCGACGAGCCGCAATCTCGTCTCGGACGTGCTCGGCTTCCTCGATGCGCAGGACATTGCGCCGGGGGCAGCGCCGGGGCGGAGCATCCGCGTCGCGCGCCAACGTGACCGCGCAACTGACTGACTGACGCCCGCGCGCCGGTCGTGGCCCCAGCCGCCGGCCCGGGTTGAGTTGCGGACAAAGTACCTTCGCGCGCGCGGGGAAGGTACTTTGTCCGCAACTCAAATAAGTGGCCAAGGGGTCCAGCCCACGCACCAGCCCACGCTCGAGCCCAGCGCCCCAGCCCGCACGCCCGCGCTCCGGGCGCAACCAGGTCCGCCCTTAGAGCACGGGATCCATCGAGTCGAGGTGACAGGCGTCGTTCCACATCCGCAGCACCCGGTTCTCGCGCTCCCAGCCGAGGGTTGACACGGTCGCGGTGCCGAGGCTCAGGTTCCGGCCGGCCGTCGGCGGCAGGCCCATCCAGCGGGCGGCCATGATGCGCAGGAAATGCCCGTGTGCGAAGACGGCCACCGGTCCGTCGGCGGCCAGGCAGGCCTCGATGGTGCGGTCGGCGCGTGCGGCCACCTCGTCCACGGATTCGCCCGCCTCGACCGGGTGGGTCCAAATTGACCAGCCCGGGATGTCCCGGCGGATGTCGTCGGTCGTGCGCCCCTCGTACACGCCGTAGTCCCACTCCAGGATGTCGTCGCTCGCGACGCCCTGCCCGGCGTACCCTGCCCGTTCCATGGTCTCCCACGCGCGCGCGAGCGGGCTCGACAGCACGAGGGAGAACGCCTGGCCGTCGAGCATCTCGCCGAGGGCATCCGCCTGTCGGCGTCCGAGCTCGGTCAGGGGGATGTTCGTGCGTCCGGTGTGCTGGCCGGTGATGCTCCACAGGGTCTGCCCGTGCCGGATCAGGGAGACGGTGTTCGTGCGTGTCATGCGACGAGTCTAGGAGTGTCGGTGGCTGCCGATATCGTCACCAGCATCTACTCGCTAACGCTCGTGCCACGAGACGAAGGAGAGATGATGAAGGCATTTGTGGCCACGAGGGTGACCCAGGGCAAGCGCCCGAGCGATTTCAGCCACTGCATCGACGGGGAACTCGTCTGGATGATCGACCCCTGCCCGTTGAGCAGGCGCCATCCGGACGGCCCGTGCGGCTGCGGGCGCTCGTTCTCCGGGATGAGCACCGACGGGTACACGACGACGGCCGTGGTGCGCGACATCCCGGGTTTCAGCCGCGGCGACTACGAGATGGCGCTTCGGTCCTGCTTCGAAGCCCAAGGCTGGTGCCCGTGCTGCCTGAACCGGTCGGTGCCGGACATGGTCGACGAGCTGATCGACCTGGCCGCGTCCTGGGCCGACGGAACAGTGGTCGGGCGCCGCCTGGACCGGGTCCTGGCCCGGCACCGGTGACCCCGATGGCCGCGCCCCGCCCCGCTGCTCGCGCCCCGCCCGGGCGGTCGCGCCCCGCTGGTCGAGCCCGGTCGCGGG
>NZ_SOHC01000026.1:0-2827 GCF_004403955.1 Cryobacterium sp. TMT1-2-1 | reverse complement strand
CAACGGCTGCCGCGCCTGTCCCGGCGAGCGGCAGTGCCGGGGCGGGCAGTGCCGAAGCGGACGGCGCCGGGGCGGACGGTGCCGAAACCGGGGTCGCGGGGCGTCCCGGCACGGCGGTCGCTGCGGCCTCGTCGGCCGTGGGCACAAGGGGAGATTGCACGGGCGTCGTCCACCACGGCGCGGGCTCCAGGTCGGCCTGCGAGCGACCGGCGCCGGGCGCGGGGACCGGCGGCTGCTCGGGGAGGCTCGGCTGTCCGGCGTTCGGCTGCACGGCATTCGGCCGTACCGCGTTGGGCTGTACCGCGGCGCTTGGCAGCGCAGGCGTGCCGACCTGTTCGGTGGGGCCGGTCTGTTCGGTGGGGCCGGCCTGCTCGGTGGGGCCGGCGGGTTCGGGCAGGACAGCGGGTTCCGGCAGGGCCGCGGGTGCGGGCGCTGCGGGCGCCGCAGCGTCGAAAATCTCACGCGCGGACTTCGGCGCGGCGGGGCCCTGGCCCAGGGCTCCATCGCCGGCGTCAGCAGCGTCAGCAGCGTCAGCAGCGTCAGCAGCGTCAGCAGCGTCAGCAGCGTCAGCAGCGTCAGCAGCGTCAGCAGCGTCAGCAGCGTCAGCAGCGTCAGCGTCAGCGTCAGCGTCAGCGTCGTCCAGGCCGCCGTCTCCGTCTCCGTCGAGCTGCGTATTCAACCACTCGAGGCCGACTTCGCCGTCCTCCTCGTCGCGGGGCATTAGCTCAAACCCAGATCCTCAAGCCCGATGGCCGCGTAGTACGGGTAGCCGGCCGCTTCGATCACTTCGCGGGCGCCGGTGTTCCGGTCGACGACAACGGCGACGCCGGCGATCTCGGCGCCGACCTTCAGCAGTGCTTCGATGGCCGCCAGGGGCGACCCACCCGTGGTCGACGTGTCCTCGAGCACGATGACGCGCTTCCCGGCGAGGTCAGGGCCTTCGACCTGCCTGCCGCGACCATGGTCCTTGGGCTCCTTGCGAACGACGAACGCGTCGTACGCCTTGCCACGGGCGGCGCCCTGGTGCAGGATGGCCGCGGCCACGGGGTCGGCACCCATCGTCATGCCGCCCACCGCCGCGACATCCGGGATGTCGGCGATGAGATCGAGCATGACCTGGCCGATCAACGGCGCGACCCGGTGGTCAAGGCTCACCTTGCGGAGGTCGACGTAGTACGTCGCCTTCTTCCCGCTGGTGAGGGTGAAGTCACCGTGGAAGACGGCGTCGGCCGAGATGTAGTCAATGAGCTTCTGGCGGGTATCAGTCACGTGCCAACTTTAGGCCATCCGCAATCCGAAGGGAGAGGCTAGTAGATGCGAACGAGCGGGCGCTGCGGCATCCGGCGGTAGCCGTCCTTCGAGACCTCGACGACGAGGAAGGAAACGGAGAGGAGGGCGGTGATGGACAGGAGGGCAAGAAGAACGAACACGAGGTGCCTTTCAGGAGAGGGGATTCATCGATCCAGACGGAGGCGCCATTGCTCGTGTTCGACAGTTCAATCTGACCACGGCCCACCGTTCAGCACAATCGCATTATTCTCCACCCACCCTGTAGTTTTGCTACATGGACGTGCAACGACTCGAGCTGCTCCGCGAACTCGCCGAACGCCACAGCGTCACCGCGGTCGCCCGAGCAACGCACCGCACCCCGTCCGCCGTCTCCCAACAGCTCAAGGTGCTCGAACGCGAGGCCGGCCTCCCCCTCACCGAGCGCAGCGGGCGCGGCCTGGTGTTGACGGATGCCGGGCGCGCGCTCGCCCGCAGCGCCACCGATGTCGCCGTCGCCCTCGAACGGGCGACCGCGGTGTGGGATGAGTTCCGCAACCGCGTTACGGGCGACGTGAGCCTGGTCACCTTCCCGACCGCCGGCCAGATGCTGCTGCCCGGTGTGCTGCAGCAGCTCGCCGAGCACGCCGGGCTCGTCGTGAAGTGCACCGACATGGACCCGGAGCTCAGCGACTTCCCCGCGCTCACCTCCGACTTCGACATCGTGCTCGCGCACAGCATGCGCGGCCAGGTGCCCTGGGGTGGGCGCGGGCTGACGGTGGTGCCGCTGATGACGGAGCCGTTGGACGTGGGGCTCCCGACCAATCACCGGCTGGCCTCGCGGGCATCCGTCGGAGCGGCCGACGTGGTCGGTGAGACGTGGATCGGCGTGCCGGACGGCTACCCGTTCGAGCGGATCGTGCACGAGATCGAGCAGCAGGGCGGTGGGCGCGTGCACGTGTCCCAACGCTTCGCCGACATGCGCCTGGTCGAGGCGTTCATCATGGCCGGCCTCGGCATCGCCCTCGTGCCCCGCTATACCTCCGGCGGAGGCCAGCCCGGCCGGCTCGTGCTCAAACCACTGCGCGGCGTGGATGCCGAGCGGCAGATCGTGGCCCTCATGCGCCCCGACCGCGCGGAGCGCCTCGCCGTGCGGACCGTCATCGACGCCCTCCGAACCCGCGCCGCCCGCGTGCAGGCCGAGCACACGTCCTGACGCGTCCTGGCCGGCGGTCGAGCCGTCCGGTGATCGAGCCTGTCGAGATCAGGGTCCCGACAAGCTCGACCTGCGGGGACAAGCTCGACCGCCGCGATCCGCTAGTCGTTCTGGGGGAAGCCCAGGTTGATGCCGCCGTGGCTCGGGTCGAGCCAGCGGCTGGTCACGGCCTTCTCCCGGGTGTAAAAAGCGACCCCGGCAGGGCCATAGGCCTTCGCGTCACCGAAGAGCGAGTTCTTCCAGCCACCGAAGGAGTGGTACGCCACCGGCACCGGGATCGGCACGTTGATGCCCACCATCCCGGCCTGCACCTCGTTCTGGAAACGGCGGGCCGCCCCGCCGTCG
>NZ_SOHC01000028.1:0-2577 GCF_004403955.1 Cryobacterium sp. TMT1-2-1 | reverse complement strand
GCCGGCGCGCCCGACGCGCTCGACGGCATCCACCTCGTCGACGCCGACGGCCGGGACCAGTGGCTCGCCGGCCTGTACCGGGCGTCCGCCCTCCGCGCGGCCGTGCGGCGCGCCGGCGCCGACGTGCGCGGGGCGCGCATGCGCGACCTGCTCGCCGGTTTCAGGCTCCGCGGCATCCGCGACGACTCGAACGCCGGGAAGGACGTCGACACCTGGCAGGCTGTCGCCGCCACCGAGGTGCTCCTGGCCTCGCCGGCGAACACACCAGCGAACCCGCCGGCACCCGGATCCGACGCCGCCGCATCCGGCCCCGCCTGCGGGTAGTCCTCCGCGGTGCGGTTCCCAACTGCGGAGAATCTCGGGATCGGGTAGCGCATCCGCCGAACGGCGCCGCCCCTGGCGTTCCGCGACCGGAATCTTCGCAGTTTGGTACGCCGTCTGCGCATAACTCCGCCAAAAATTCAGGCGCGCGCCCTGAACCCGCGGAATCACGGGGTTGCTGCGGCGATCGCCGCGGATCTGGCGGAGTTATGAACCGCGGGCGCGACGAAAGCCCGGGCAAGCGGCGTTTCAGGGGGCCCAAACCTGCCGTTTCCCACGGTTCTTTCACACGAGTGCACTTTTCACGGCGTTCCTTGCTTGCCACGGCCATGCGGACCCGCCATGCTGACACTCAAGCGGGCCCCCGCGCCCGATCGCGTTGACGGCGAGGACGCACATGACGCCTGCAGTAACGTCCACTCTCAGCTCCGACCTCTCGAATTGGGACCCGGAGAACGAAGCGACCTGGGATTCCAGGCTCGCCTGGCGCACGCTGTGGATCACCACGTATTGCATGCTGCTCGGCTTCGCCACCTGGTACCTCGTCAGTGCGATCGCCCCGCGGCTGAACGACATCGGCTACGACCTCAGCCAGGAGCAGCTGTACTGGCTCGTCGCCGTCCCCGGGCTCGCCGGCGGCCTGCTGCGGCTGGTCTTCATGTTCCTCCCCCCGCTGATCGGCACCCGCGCCCTGGTCGCGATGTCATCCGCGCTGCTGCTGCTGCCCATGCTCGGCTGGACGCTGGCCGCCCGGGACACCTCGACCCCCTACTGGGTTCTGCTCGCGCTGGCCTTCGCGGCCGGCGTCGGCGGCGGCAGCTTCTCCGGGCTGATGGCATCCACCAGTTATTTCTTCCCCAAGCGCCTGGCTGGAACGGCGCTCGGCCTGCAGGCGGGCCTCGGCAACTTCGGCATCGGCCTGATCCAGGTGCTCACGCCGTGGATCGTCGGTTTCGGCCTGCTCGGCACGGCCGCGCTCACCCCGCAGAGCACCGCCGAAGGACAGTTCGTCTGGCTGCACAACGGCGGACTCGTGCTCGTCCCCTGGGTGCTGCTCGCCGTCGGGCTGTCCCTCTTCTACCTGCGCCGGGTGCCGATCAAGGCGAACTTCCGGCAGCAGATGGACATCTTCAGGATCAAGCACACCTGGATCATGACGGCCATCTACCTGATGAGCTTCGGCGCGTTCAGCGGGCTCGCCGCCCAGATGGGGCTGATGATCCTCAGCATCTACGGCGACTTCGAGAACGCGCCCGACCCGCTCGCCTTCGCCTTCATCGGGCCGGCCATGGGCGCCCTCGTGCGGGCCGGTGCCGGCCCCCTCTGCGACAAATGGGGCGGGGCGATCTTCACGTTCATCGGCGGGGTGGGGATGACAGTCGGGACAGTCATCACGATCTTCTTCCTCAGACCAACGAGCGTCGACCAGTTCTGGGGCTTCCTCATCGGGATGCTCATCATCTTCTTCTTCGCGGGGCTGGCCAACGCCGGTACGTTCAAACAGATGCCGATGATCTTCCCCAAGCGTCAGGCCGGCGGGGCCATCGGATGGACGGCCGCGATCGCGGCCTTCGGCCCGTTCATCGTGGGCATGGCGCTCACGGCCGTCAGCCCGACGGCCTTCTTCATCGGCTGCGCCGTCTGGTGTGCGTTCTGCACCGGCCTCGCCTGGTTCTTCTACGCCCGTCCCGGCGCCCCGAACCCCGGCTGACCCGCCCAAATCACGCCGTGAGATCAGGGTGCGGCGCCGGATTCTGGCACCGGCGAGCCCTCACGCATGTGGCACGCCCCGCCAGCGCGGGCTCCTGGTGCTCCTGTGGCGTCGGCCGGCCCCTGCCGGCTCCCGCGGCTCCGGCCGACTCCCGTGGCTCCGGGCCGACTCCCGTGGCTCCTGCCGGCTCCTGCCGGCTCCCGGCGGGGGCCAACTCAGGAGATCCGTGCCGCGCCGGCCCGACAGCCCTGGAATCCCGCGGTGCGCTACAGCGGCGTCCCCGATTCTCCTGAGTTCGCCACACACCCGCGCGGCGCGACCCGCGGCCGACTCGCCCAACCCGGCCCAACCGCCCGTGAGGGGTCGCAAATCGACCTTCCCGGGGCCAACGAAGGTCGATATGCGACCCCTCACGCGGGGAGAGTGGCGGGGTGCGGTTGGTGGAGGCGGCGAGCGGGCGCGGCGGGCGGGGGCGGAGGCGGGGGCGGCTAGCGGGGGGTGCGCTGGCGGGGGCGGAGGTGGGGGCGGCTAGCGGGGGGTGCGCT
>NZ_SOHC01000040.1:0-2042 GCF_004403955.1 Cryobacterium sp. TMT1-2-1 | reverse complement strand
CCGGCCGGGCCTGGGCGAGGCGCGGCCGGGCCGGGGGCCTGGGGTTTGGCCGGGGGTCGGGCCGGGACCACGCGGTCCCGGTGTGGGGCAGCGGGCCCCTGTCCCGCCGGAGGTGAGGCCGCTGCCGGCGTGGCTTCGGCTGCTCCATCTCCCGCCGGAGCTGGTCACGGCGCTGGGCACCGCTCTGCGCACGACCCTGGGCACCGCGCTGGCGGGGCATCCGGTGGGACGCGGGCTCTCTCGGCTGCGTGACCGGGTGAGGCTGCGTCGGCGCCCGCTGTCGCTGGCGGCCGTCGTGGCGGCGGGGTTGGTCCTGCTGGCGCTCGGGTTGTTGCCCGCCCCGTCCGGCACGGATTCCTCCGGCACGTCGGCGACCGGCGTGGCCGGGGTAGACGTGGATTCCACGACGGCCGACCCCGAGGGGAGAGGCCGTTTCGACGCGCCGGATGCCACCGCGCCGGATGCTGCAGCGCTGGCCGGTGACGACCCGGTGCAGGCTGTTCCGGTGCTGCTCCGGCTGCGCGCCGGCTGCCTCGCCCGGGCATCCGTCGTCTGCCTTGACGGCGTCGACCAGCCCGGGTCGGCGGTCGTGGCAGCGGACACGTACGCCGCGAGGACCGCCCAGCAAGGCGGAGGCGCGGCGGACCCACAGGCCTTCGACGGCTACACGGCGAGCCTGGTGGAGCGCATCGGCGACTCGGCGCTCGTCGCACTGGCCCCGCCAACCGAACCGGCCCCGCCCGCCGACCCATCGGGGCCACAAGGCCGGCCGGCCTCGGTGCTTGCGGTCAAGGGCGAGGGCGGCTGGCTCTTGCGCGAGATCTTCGACTACTAGCTGCAGCTCGAGCCGTGAGGGGTCGCATATCGACCTTCGTTTGCCTCAGGAAGGTCGATATGCGACCCCTCAGCGTCAAAAAAGGGGGCGAGCCTGGCGGGTCGCCCCCTTTTCGAAGGGTGGAGCGGATGAAGCGGGGAATCAGATTCCCAGGTTGCCCTCGAACGCTCCGGCCTCCAGGCGCGCCTTCATCGTGGTGAGGAAGCGTGAGGCGTCCGCGCCGTCGATGATGCGGTGGTCGTAGGACAGGGCCAGGTAGAGGCAGGACCGGACGGCGATCGAGTCCAGGCCGTCGGTCGTCACGACGACCGGCTTCTTGTAAACGATTCCGGTGCCGAGGATGGCGCTCTGCGGCAGGAAGACGACCGGGGTGTCGAACAGCGCGCCGCGCGAACCGGTGTTGGTCAGCGTGAAGGTGCCTCCGGACAGTTCGTCCGGCTTCAGCTTGTTGTCGCGCGTCCGGGCGGCGAGGTCGGCGATCTGGGCGGCGAAACCGGCCAGGTCGAGCTCTCCGGCGTTACGCACAACCGGAGTCAACAGGCCGCGTTCGGTGTCGACGGCGATGCTGATGTTCTCCTGCGCCGGGTAGACGATCTGGTCGCCGTCTACGGTGGCGTTGATGATCGGGTAGGTCCGCAGCGCCTCGGCCGCGGCCAGGGCGAAGAACGGCAGGAACGAGAGCTTGTTGCCCGTCTTTGCGTGGAAGTCCGCCTTCACCTTGTCGCGAAGCATGGCGACCCGGGTCACGTCGACCTCGACCACGGTGGTGAGCTGCGCCGAGGAGTTCATCGAGATGACGGCACGCTCGGCGACGACCTTGCGGAGACGCGACATCGGCTGGGTGGTTCCGCGCAGCGGCGAGACCTCGATGACCGGGGCAGCAGACGCGCTGGGAGCGGCCTCGGCTGCCGCGGCGATGTCTTCCTTGCGGATGCGTCCACCGACGCCGGTCCCGGTGATCGTGGACAGGTCCACGCCGGCCTCGTTGGCGAGCTTGCGCACGATCGGCGTCACGTAGCCGGATGTTCCGGCGTGCGATCCACGGGCCGCTGCGGGTGCGGCTGCCGGTGCGGCAACTGCAACGGGTGCGGCCGTCGGGGCTGCGACGGGTGCGGCAACCGGCGCAGGCGCTGCTGCGGCAGGAGCTGCTGCTGCGGGAGGCGGCTCGACGGCGGCGGGCGCCGGCGGGGCGACGGCCGGGGCTGGT
>NZ_SOHC01000033.1:0-1814 GCF_004403955.1 Cryobacterium sp. TMT1-2-1 | reverse complement strand
GGTCCGCTCCTCGCCGCGTGCCCGGCGGGTCGCGGCGGAGCTCGGCGTCGACCTGGCCGCCGTGTCGGGGACGGGCCCCGAAGGCGCGATCACCGAGTCCGACGTCCAACGGGCTGCAACCGCGGCCGCACCGCCGCCGCTCCCGGCAGCAGAAGCGCCGGCCGCCGAAATGCCCGCCGCAGAAGCGCCGGCCGCCCAAACTCCGGCCGCCGCGCCGGAGAAGGCGGCGACTCGCCCCGGCCCGACACCGGCCGAGGCCGCGGAGCGGTCTGCGAGCCTGCGCCGGGCCATCGGGTCGCTGATGTCCCGGTCGAAGAGGGAGATCCCGCACTACTACCTCAGCACGACCATTGACCTGCGTGCCGCCCTCGCCTGGATGGAGTCGACCAACACCGGCCGGCCCATCGCGTCCCGGCTTGTCCCCGCGGCGCTGCTGCTGAAGGCATCCGCGCTGGCCGCCCGGGACGTGCCGGAGGTCAACGGGTTCTTCACCGACGACGCCTACCAGCCGAGCGACGCGGTGCACCTCGGCGTGGCGGTGGCGCTGCGCCAGGGGGGACTGGTCGCGCCCGCGATCCACGACGCAGACACCCTGTCGATCGACCTGCTGATGGAGCGCCTGCGCGACCTGGTCAGCCGCGCCCGCGCGGGGCGGCTGCAGCGTGCGGAGATGGCCGACCCGACCATCACCGTCACAAACCTCGGCGACCTCGGTGTCGAGAGCGTTTTCGGCGTCATCTACCCGCCGCAGGTTGCGCTGGTCGGCTTCGGCCGGGTGGTCGAGCAGCCCTGGGCGCAGAATGGCCTGATCGGAGTGCGCCCCGCCGTCACCGCGACCCTGTCCGCCGACCATCGCGTGAGCGACGGCTTGCGCGGAGGAAGATTCCTGGCGCGGGTCGACGAGCTGCTGCAGAAACCGGAGGAACTATGAACGAGCAGGACGCCCGAGCGGCCGTGCACGCCGCGATCGGCCAGGTGGCGCCGGATGTCGACACGGAAGACCTCGTGGAGACCTCCCGGCTGAGGCAGGACCTCGAACTCGACTCGCTCGACTTCCTGCGGCTGATCGAGACGATTTCGCAGGCGACCGGCGTCGACGTCCCCGAGCGCGACTACACCCAGGTGTCGACGGTGAAGGGGCTCGTCGAATACGTCGCCGCCCACGGCTGGAACGCGCCGTGCCGACTTCGCCCACAACTGCCGCCGCTGCCAGGTGAGGCGAGGCGAGGTGAGGTCCATTCCTCCACAGGGGCCGCCTCGCCGGAGTTATCCACAGAAAATGCGGCTGACCGGCCCTTTGTCGGTAGGAATGTCGGTGGTTCGGCGGAGACTTAACGTATGGACACCCCCACCGAAACCCCGCAGGCGACCGCCGGATCGGCCGCCGCCGACGGTGCGAATGCGCTCGCGTCGCTGGCCGTGGCCACCGCGCAGATCGGTGAGGCGCTGCGCTGTTCGGACGTGCGGGGCTTCGGCGACGACGGGCTGCTGATGGTGACCGCGGCGATCGAGGCGGCGGGCCGCCGGGTCGATGCACTGCGGGTGGCGGCGGCCGCGGAGATCGCCGACCGGTCCCGATTCGAGCTCGGCACCGGGCGGCTCTCGGCGAAGAAGGGCTGCCGCACCCCGTCGGAGCTGGTGCAGCGGATGACCCTGGTCTCCGGGTCGACCGCGAACCGGCGGATGCGCATCGGATCGCAGGTGCGCACCGACTTCTCCATCGTCGGCGAGGCTCTGCCGCCGAAGTTCCCGGCGACCGCGGCGGGCCTGGCCACCGGGGCGCTCGGCCTCGACGCGGCCGAAGCCATCCTCGG
>NZ_SOHC01000047.1:0-1483 GCF_004403955.1 Cryobacterium sp. TMT1-2-1 | reverse complement strand
CTAGACGCTATGGGGTATTGAGCTGGGGCCTCCCGATCGCATAGACCGTGGGTTGCGGGCCGGGTGTGTCTGGCTCGTAGTGCCACATATGTGAGGGAGGCCCCAGTGGTTATCGAGCGTACGAGTGTTGGATTGGATGTGCACGCGCGGAGCGTGGTCGCGGCCGCGATCGACGAAGTCTCGGGCGAGTTGACGCAGCGTCGTCTGGGCGCGAGCGTCGAGGAGGTCGTGGCGTGGGTGACGGGGTTGCCGGGCCCGGTGGCGGCGACGTATGAAGCCGGCCCGACGGGGTTCGGGCTGGCGCGGGCGTTGCGGGCGGCGGGGGTGCGGTGCGAGGTCGCGGCGCCGTCGAAGTTGCAACGCCCGGTCGGGGATCGGGTCAAGACCGACGCGCGGGACGCGGTGCATCTGGCCAGGTTGCTGCGGTTGGGTGAGATCGTGGCGGTGACCGTTCCGACCGTTGAAGCGGAAGCGGCGAGGGATCTGGTGCGGGCGCGGGAGGACGCGCGCGGGGATCTGATGGCGGCCAGGCACCGGGTCAGCAAGCTGCTGCTGCGGCAAGGGATTCAGTACGCGGAGGGGAAGGCGTGGACGGTCGCGCATCTGGCCTGGTTGCGGAGGCAGCGGTTCGAGTTGCCCGGGTTGCAGGTCGCGTTCGATGCCGGCTACGACGCGATGATCGCGACCCTCGACCGGCGGGGCCGGCTCGATGAGGCGATTGCGCAGATGGCTGGGAACAGCGAGTTCACGCCGGTGGTCGACCGGCTCGGCTGCCTGCGTGGAATCTCCACGCTGACCGGGTTCGCCCTGGCCGTCGAGATCGGCGACTGGACCCGGCTCGACGGCCGTCGGATCGGCTCGTATCTCGGGCTCGTTCCCTCCGAGCACTCCTCGGGGGCGTCACGGGCGCTGGGCGGGATCACCAAGACTGGCAACGGGCACGCTCGGCGGCTGCTGATCGAAGCCGCCTGGCACCACCGGCCCACCTACCGGCCCTCGTCCCCGATCATGCGAGCACGGTGGGATCGCGCCGGGGCCGAGGCTCGCGTCCGAGGGCACGCCGGCAATCAGCGTCTCCACCAGCGGTGGCTGGCGTTCCAGGCGCGCGGGAAACGCACCGTCGTGGCCAACGCCGCCATCGCCCGCGAACTGGCCGGCTGGTGCTGGTCTTTGGCTGCGATGACCTAACCGGTCCCGAGGCTTCCGGCCGCGAACAGTGGTGACGGCAGCGTCCCGGGCGACTCGCGACACGCCCTATGAGCGACCCGCACACCGGGTCACGCTCGATCTCTAGACTCGCGTGAACGCCCCGCCGAACACACCGTCATGCGGTAACCAACCCGCGCATATCAGAGTGACAACGCGTCGAACACGACCCGCGCGTCACCACCCACGCGACCGGAACGAGCGGCGTCCCACCGACGGGCGAGGGCGCCGCTCACCCCTGCCCACTTGACAAACCACACCCCATATCAGGGCGTGT
>NZ_SOHC01000039.1:0-1403 GCF_004403955.1 Cryobacterium sp. TMT1-2-1 | reverse complement strand
CCCGGCTGAACCAGCTGCTCAAGGCAGCTGAAACCACCCGCGTTGCCTAGACCGCTTGACTTTGCCGGCCCGGGAAGGTGCCAAACTCACAGTTCGGCGAGAGGGTCAGTCGTTGCGGGCGGCGCGCAGGTGCAGGGTGTCTTGCGCGGACTTCTTCACGGCGGCCAGGCTGAACAGCCAGGGGCGGGTCTCGTGGCGCTGCCAGAGCGGCATCTGGTCGACGTAATTCGGGTGGAACGCGTGCCCGGACTCGCCGGTCAGGTTCAGCCAGGTTGAGTCGTCCCAGTCGGCGAGGCTGATCACCTGCCGCATCGACGGCACCCAGTCGACGGTGTAGCCGACCGAGGCATCCCAGCCGACGGCGTTGACGACGGATGAGCCGCCCGCGAGCTCGTACGGGCCCCGGTTGAACAGCCACTCGATCGGGGCAACGCCCGACTCGCCGAAGCTGGCGTTCTTGAGCTCGAGCGTGTGCAGCTTGCCCCACTCCCAGGCGGAGGCATCCGCGCCCATTAGGTCGGCGCCCTCTGCGGCGGCGCGGGTCAGCACCTTGCTGAGCATGCTGTCGCGTCCGACGGCGCCGATCCGATCGTTGACCCACCAGTCGGAATCGGGCTGGTCGAGCAGGGATTCCACAATCGAGAACGCCCGGTCGCCGCCGGTCAGCCCCAGCCCGTCCGGCAACTTGTGGTCGAACATGTTGACCAGCAGGTTGCGCCAGACGATGTTGAAGTAGGCCGCGGCCGCGCTGTCCGCATCTACCTGGAAGTCCCAGTCGTCGAACAGCGCCTGGGCCTCACGCGCCGCGCCGGAGACCCGCACGTCCTGCAACAGGGGGACCAGGGTCGCCGCGGCCGCGCTGAAGTTGTCCGCCTGGATCTCGCTCATGGTGTCGGTGGTGACCGGCTTCCCGTCCTCGATCATGCCCTGCAGGCGCGAGGTGATCTCGTTCGCACGGTAGCCCAGGTCCCAGTCCGCGGTGATCAGGTGCGGGTAGTTCGCCCCGACCGGCGCGTTGTTCGCGGTGACGATGAGTCCGCTGGGCGGGTTGAACGTCGTCGGCAGCGCCTCGTAGGGGATGAACCCCGTCCAGCCGTAGTCGCTCGTCCAACCGGGCACCGGCACCGTGCCGTCGCCCTTCTTCCGAATCGGGATGAGGCCGGGAGCCTGGTAGCCGATGTTGCCGTCCACGTCGGCGTAGAGAAGGTTCTGCGAGGGCACCTCGAAGAGTTCGGCCGCAGCGCGGAAGCTCTCCCAATCGGTCGCCGCGTTGAGGGCGAAGATGGCGGTGGCCGTTCGGCCCGGCGTCAGCGCCGTCCACTGCAGCGCGAGCTGGTACTCGCCGGCGGGGGCTGCCGCTGCGGGGGCTGCGGCGCCGCCGGCGGCGGGCGCGGCGGGGGCTG
>NZ_SOHC01000004.1:0-1261 GCF_004403955.1 Cryobacterium sp. TMT1-2-1 | reverse complement strand
GCGCCGGCGTCGACGAGCTTCTTCGCCCGGTCGACGGCCGCGTCGAGGCCGCCATCACCCGGCACCGTGGCACGGATGTCGGTGCGCGCCATGATCAGGAAGTTCGGGTCCCGGCGCGCATCGACCGCCGCGCGGATACGCTTGGCCGCGGTCTCCTCGTCGACGACCTGCTTGCCGTCGAGGTGCCCGCAGCGCTTCGGGTTCACCTGGTCCTCGATGTGCATGCCGGCCAGGCCGGCATCCTCGAGGGTCTGGATCGTGCGCGCCACGTTCATCGGCTCGCCGAAGCCCGTGTCGGCATCGACGATCGCCGGCAGGTCGGTCATCCGGGCGATCTGCTGCGCCCGGCCGGCGACCTCGGTGAGCGTGGTCAGACCGATGTCGGGCAGGCCCAGGTCGGCCGAGAGCACCGCCCCGGAAATGTAGACGCCTTCGAAGCCCCTGGCCTGGATGAGTTTGGCCGAGAGCGGGTTGAACGCGCCCGGGAAGCGCTGGATCGTTCCGCTGGACAGCATCGCGCGCAGGTTCACGCGCTTCTCGGCCGCGGTGGTTGTGGAGTACAGCATCAGAAGATTCCGACCGGGGTGGGGAACGCCGAGAGGAGTCCGGGCCTGGCCGTGATGGTCAGGTTGCCGAGCTCGCCGGAGGCGAGGTCGGGCAGCCGCTGCGCGAGGCGCAGGAACCGGTCGATCTCACCGGGGCCGAGCACGTCTTCGGCGAGGGTGCGGAACTTGTTCACGTACTCCGCACGACCGAACGGACGGGCGCCCAGCGGATGCGCATCCGCGACCGCGATCTCGTCGGTGATGGTCTCGCCGGTGCTGAGCGTGATGACGACGCGGCCGCCGAAGGCCTTCTCGCTGACATCGAGCGAGTGGTACCGGCGGGTCCACTCGGGGTCTTCGACCGTGGTCACGCTGTGCCAGAGGGCGACGGTGTCGGCCCGGCCGGCGCGCTCGGGCGAGTAGGAGTCGACGTGGTGCCAGCTGCCGTCCTGCAGGGCGACCGTGAAGATATACGGGATCGAGTGGTCGAGCGTCTCCCGGCTCGCGGTCGGGTCGTACTTCTGCGGGTCGTTCGCGCCGGACCCGATCACGAAGTGCGTGTGATGGCTGGTGTGGATGACCACCGACGCGATCGCGCCGGGGGCGGCCAGCTCCGGGTGCTGGTTGTGCAGCTTCCGGGCGAGGTCGATCCAGGCCTGCGCCTGGTACTCGGCCGAGTGCTCCTTCGTGTAGCTGTCGAGGATGGCCCGCTTGGC
>NZ_SOHC01000012.1:0-1094 GCF_004403955.1 Cryobacterium sp. TMT1-2-1 | reverse complement strand
TGCGGTGGGCCGGGAGCCGGAGAACACGGTGCCGGGGTCGGCGTTGACGGCGATGTGGATGAGTTCGATGAGGGTTTCGGCGTGGATTTGGTTGGTGCTGCGGGGGTCGTCGATGATTTTCTGGGCTCGGGCCTTTCGTTCTTTGTCGACGAAGCGGGGGCCGCCGCGGCGGGGTCCGGTGATCTGGGCGAGGACTTCGAGGAGGAAGGTGCCGTTTTCGGGGTTGAGGTCGAAGTCGCCGTGGACCATGCCGTTGGGCTTGCGCCAGGTGCGGAGGTATTGGGCGGCGCGCAGGGCGTCGGCGCGGGCGGCGATCCCGTTGGTGTCGATCTGGTCGCGGGAGTGGCGGGCGGCGGTGAACGCCTGTTCCGCGTTCAGGCCCTGGCGGGCGGCAATCCCGCGATCGGCGGCGCGGAGGTCCGTGCAGCGTTCGATCAGGGCGGTCAGGGCGTCGCGGAGCATCTCCGGGGTGACGCCGGCGGCTGGTTCGCCGAGGCCCTTGCGGAGGAAGCCGGCGGTGTCGAGGCCGATCCGGCCGGCGGTGACGGCGTCGCCGAGCGGCGCGTGCCAGGGCGCTTCGAGGGCGGCGGCCGGGAGGTCCCACTCGGGGTGTTCCGCGGCCTGGTCGGCGGCTTGTTCGGCGGCTTGTCTGGCGAGCTGTTCGGCGGCTTCGGCTTCGGCCATCATTGTGCCGACGTCCACGAGTCGGCGGGAGTCGGCTCGGGAGCCGCCGGAGAGGGACTGCACCATTGCTTCCGGGCTCAGGTGGCCCTTGCGGCGGGCCAGGCCGGCCTGGCCGAGGGCCCAGTCGGAGCGGCGGGCGATCTCGGCTGCGGACAGGGCCGCGTATTTCGTGGTTTCGCCCACGTGCGCGGCGATGCTCTTGTGGGTGGCCTCCAGGTCGTCGTCGGTCAGGGCGGCAAACGCGGCTGCGTCCAGCCGCTCGCCGGCGAGGGAGCCGGTGAGGGAGCTGAATACAGCTTCGATGCTTGACATACTGAGATTCTCTCAGCACCCACCGACATCCGCAGTTATGTTCGACCGTGTCGCGACAACCTCACCCGGACCCGCCCTGTGGAGGACAAGAGCGAGGA